>NZ_LWFX01000897.1:0-17134 GCF_001635175.1 Alcanivorax sp. HI0083
GTGTCGATCCAGTGATCCCGCTGCGCCTGTGCATCGTCACCGGAAAGCCATTCAGCTTCCGTTTCGACCAGATCCAGATAGCTATTCTGCAGCGGCGGCAGGTTCGGTGTCAGCCCGTCACGCAAGGCACTATAGGCAAACAGAAACTCCTGCATGAACACGCCCAATGACCAGGCGTCGCCGACAATATGATGCAACGAGATCAGCAGCGCATGCCGTTGCTCGCTCAGCCTGACCAGCCGGTAACGCAACAGCGATTCGGTTTCCAGATCAAACGGTTTCGCGTTGTGCTCGCGCCCCAACCGGTAGGCTTCCGCTTCCGGGTCTGCCTCGTTGCTGACATCCTCGACCTGCAAGGCCCTGTCCACGTGCGGCGTAATCCGTTGCCAACCCTGGCCATCCCGTTCGGCAAATTGCACGCGCACAATATCCTGCCGTGCCACCACGTAATTCATGGTCTGCTCAAGGGCTTCAGGATTCAGCTCACCGTCCAGCCACAGCATGCCACCCAGGTTATAGGCGGTGCTGTGCGGTGAAAGCCGTGTAAATAGCCACAGGCGTTGCTGGGAAGAGGAAAGCGGGGTCCAGCCGGACCCCGTGCGCGCGTTCTCGATGACAGACCCGGTCATGTCAGCTCCTTGCCGTTAATGCAGACGCAAGAGAAAGAATCAGGACGCTTGCGCATCCCGCAGGCGGCGTGGACGCTGGTCTGTCCAGGTCTGATTGATATGCTCAAGGCATTCGCTCTTGTTGCCGGTCACACCGACGGCTTGCCAGCCCGCTGGAACAGGGCGGTAGGTCGGCCAGATGCTGTACTGCTCCTGATCATTGATGACGACAGTGAATTCCGTTTCGGGATTATCAATACTCATGGTTTCCTCGCCGTTGGCAGGATTGAGAGAAAAAATTGAGAGAAAAGCGCGCCAGAGCCCATCGCCCGGGCGCACAAGGCGCGATTAACAGACGCCCTAAACTCCCGCCTCGCGCAATACCTGAACACTCTCTCGAGCGGCCAGATCATCCATTTCTTGCAGCTGGCCACTTTCCATTTTCAACAGGCGATCCGCGCGGTCGAAATAATGATCGTCGTGGGTAATGGCGATGATGGTCTTGCCCGCGGCTTGCAGGCGCGGTAACAGCTCGAGATAAAAGAATTGCCGGAATTGCGGATCCTGGTCTGCCGCCCACTCATCCAGCAACAAGCAGTCCCGGTTTTCCATCACCGCCATCAGCAGGGCCAGACGTTTGCGCTGCCCTTGGGAAAAACGAATATCGCTGAGGCGGCCATCCTGCTGGCGCACCTTGCGTTGCATGCCCAGCGTGGCCAACCAGACATCCACGTCTGCACTCGCCACTTCCGCGCCATCGCCTTTCAGTAATCGGCTGAATAGATGAAAGTCCGTAAACACCGACGAAAAAAGCTGCCGAAATGCCACCCGGTTTGCCTCGGTAACAAGCTCGCCATCCACTCGGAGTTCGCCCTGCTGAGGCCGGTAAAGCCCGGTAAGCAAACGGGCAAAGGTGCTTTTGCCACTGCCATTTCCGCCTTGCACGAAAATCAGCTCGCCACGACGAATGGTGAGATCCAGCGGCCCCACTGAAAAACCCGGCGCACCATCCTGATCCGGATAGTGATAACGCACCCCTTGCAGGCTAAGCGTATTGAAACCGGCCAGCGTGTCGCCGCCCGCTTGCAGGTCCGCCGTGTCGTCGGCAAGCTCAAGACCGGTCAGTTTGCGCAGGGACACCCGGGCAGCCAGCAAGGTGGGCAATGCCGCCACCGCGCCAATCAAAGGCGTGCGCAACAGCAAGATGGTCAGTGCAAAAATGGAAGCGGTATTGGCATCTGCCCAGCCACGCCCGGTGGCCAGATAGAACAGCACCCCGATCAGTGCCAGCACCAGGACGTTGGCCAGGTTGCCGGCCAATCCGTTGCAAATGTCTGCGCGGGTCACATGGTCACGGTAACCGCGGGCATGACCATCAAATTCTTCATCGAAAAAACGCGCTGCACGGGGCCGGTTCAGTGCCAGCTCCTTGCGACCATCAATCATGGATTGATAGTCCTGATAAAGATGGTCATCCCCCTCACGGACCTTGCCAACATGGAAGTTGATACGCCCCACCAGCCAGATCCCCATGACCGCCGTCCCCAGCAGCCAGGCCACCGTGACAGCGAACAACCCCGGCGCCAGCCAGGCCAGCCACCCCAGGGCCGCCACGCTGAGCGCGGCGCCGTAGACCAGCTCCGGCAAATGCACAAAGGCGATTGTCAGGTTACGCAGGTCGGTGCTCAGCGCCGCCAGCAGGTGCGGCCCGCCCACCTTTTCCAGTTGCTCGATGTCCGTGGCCAGCACCCGGCGCACCAGATCCCGGCGCAGGCCGTAGACCATCCGGTGTCCCAGCACATGCAGGGTCATCTGGGCAGCCGTGGCAGTGACCAGCAGCGCCACCAGCAACAAGGCAAACTGCAATAGCACCACCGGCAAGTCCGCACCACCGGCCAGCAACCGCTGACTGATAAACGCCAATACCGCCACACTCAATACCGCGCTCAACACACTGAGCACGGCCACCGCCACGAAGGCTTTCTTTTTACGGGAAAATAACAGGCCCATCAGGGTCATGAGAGATGTCCGCCTCCTTGGACAGGGAAAGCAACAAAAGAGAATCGCAATGATATTGATTCTTATTTATTAATCAACCTTGTTTTCGTGCGGTTAGTCCCGTTTTGGCTACACCCTTACCACTGCCTTGTTTATTGATGCCCACCGTCATTGCCGGAAAGTGTCCTGCTCAATACCATTGAGTGACAGTACAGGACTTTCTTCATGACCCAACAGCTCAGCGAGCGCGGCCAGCGTCGCCGACAGGCACTGCTTGATGCCGCCACCCACACCTTCCTGCAGCATGGCTATGAACGCACCACGCTGGACATGATCATTGCGCAAGCAGGTGGTTCGCGCCGCAGCCTGTATGAGTATTTTGGCGACAAACGCGGCCTGTTCAGCGCGGTCATTGCCCACCATGCCCACAAGATGGTGCACGATATCCGCAGCCTGGAACTGGACGGATTAACGGCCCGGGAAGGCCTGGAACTGCTGGGGCACGCTTTTTTCAACGCGCTGACGGATACCGTCAACCTGGAGTTGTATCGGCTGCTGATAGCGGAAGGGTCGGCCTTTGCCCAACTCGGGCAAACCGTTTACGAAGCCGGGCCACACATGTTGCAAGAGCAGTTGCAGCTTTACCTTCAGTGCCTGCACGACCGCGGACTCCTATCAGGAGCCCAGCCCAGCCCCCACGCCGCCCGGCAGTTTTTCGGGATGATCAAGGCCGACTTCCAGCTCTGCGCCCTGCTGGCGCCCAGCCAGCTTCCCGACGAAACCGCGATCACTGCACATATCCAGAGCTGCGTGACGCTTTTGTTAGACAACCACTAGTCCCACCGTTGGCACCACCTGTCTGCTCGGTATACATTGTAGATATCCGTCACCCTGGCCTTGGGGGCTAAGATGGCAATACTGGAAATGTGACAGGATTCACAATATGCACAAAATTACACTGGCTTTACTGGCAAGTTTTTTGCCGGTTGCGGCCAGCTACGCCGATGGCATGGACGCACTGTTCCTCAAGCAGGTTTACGCCAACGGAGGCAACACCCTTTATTGTCAGGAGCCCTTCAAGTCCGGTGATCGCATTTCGGTAGAGCAGATTTACGATGAACGCCGACTGGCTCAGCATTTTGGTTGTCGCAGCAGTCGCCTTTGCGAAAACAATCCGCAATTTGCAGACATTTATAAAGACCGTCACGCCCTCTTCCCTGTCACCCGCCGCGCCGAACTGGATCGCCGTCGCACCCTGTTTGGCGACCTGCCTGACACTACGGCAAAAGACAGTAACTGCGGTTACAAACAATCTTTCCAGGTATTCGAGCCACCGGTCAGCGCCAAGGGAGACGTAGCCCGGGCCATGCTCTATCTCCACGAACGTTACGAGCTTCCCCTGCTGGGTACCCTGGATATGTACCAACGCTGGAACCAGGAAGACCCGGTCACCGACGAAGAGCGCCGCCGCAATAACGTGATCGAGCAACTGCAAGGCAACCGTAATCCCTTCATTGACGAGCCCGACCGCGCGCAGAGCCTGCAAGGCAGCTCACCGTTAAATATGCAGTTTCCGTAGAAGAGTCGCAGCACGCTTCATGCAGCAGGCAACAACACATCGCCTGATAGGCTGCCGTGATGAACCATAAAAAAACCGCACCCTTGAGGGGTGCGGTTTTTTAATGCGTGCGGCGTGTTGCGTGCCACATGCAGCGGTCTTTAAAACAGATCCGCATCCAGATCCATCATGGTAGCCGCGCCACTGTTCAGCTGGGCCGCCAGGGACTGGGCTTTCGGCAAGACACGCTGGAAGTAGTACTGGCCGGTAATGCGCTTCGCTTTGACGAAGTCATCATCACGACCATCCGTGGCCGCCAGCATCTGGGCCCACAGCCATGCGTAGATCACATAGCCAAAAATATCCAGATACTCCACCGCGCCGGCGCTGATGGCATCCGGGTTGTCACCGGCCTGGGCCAGCAACGTATCGGTGGAGGACTTCAGCAATGCCAAAGCCGCTTGCAGGTCGTCTTTTACTGCAGCCAGCTGCGCGTTGTCGCCATTGGCATCAACCCAGGCCTGAGCATCCGCCAGGAAGGCATCCACGGACTTGCCGCCGTTGCGAGCCACTTTGCGGCCAGCCAGGTCCAGCGCCTGAATGCCGTTAGTGCCTTCGTAGATCTGGGAAATACGGCAATCACGAACGAACTGCTCCATGCCCCACTCACGGATATAACCGTGACCACCGAACACCTGCTGACCGGTGATAGTGGTATCCAGACCACGGTCAGTAAAGAAGGCCTTGGCAATCGGGGTCAACAGCGCCACGCGATCTTCCGCTTTTTTCTTGGCGTCTGCGTCTTCGCTGAACTTGGAGGTATCCAGCTGCATGCCCACGTAGGCGGCCAGGGCGCGGCCCCCTTCGTTGATGGCACGCATGTTCATCAGCATGCGGCGCACATCACCGTGCACGATGATCGGATCCGCCGGCCCGTCAGGGTTCTTCGCGCCGGTGGCGCTGCGGCCCTGCAGACGTTCGCGGGCGTATTCCACCGCGCTCTGGTAGCTGGCTTCACCCAGACCCAGGCCTTGCAGACCGATGGACAGACGCTCGTAGTTCATCATGGTGAACATGCACGCCAGGCCCTGGTTCGGCTCACCGATGATCCAGCCTTTGGCGTCGTCAAAGTTCATCACGCAGGTGGCGGAACCCTTGATGCCCATCTTGTGCTCGATGGAACCGCAGGTCGCACCGTTAGCTTCACCCGGATTGTTATCCGCGTCAGGCAGGAATTTGGGCACCAGGAACAGGGAAATGCCCTTGGAGCCAGCCGGCGCGTCCGGCAGCTTGGCCAGCACCAGGTGGATATGGTTGCCGGTCAGGTCATGCTCGCCGCCGGTGATAAAAATCTTGGTGCCGGTGATGTTGAAGGAGCCATCGTCGTTGGGCACGGCTTTAGTGCGCAGAATGCCCAGATCGGTCCCGGAATGAGGTTCGGTCAGGCACATGGTGCCGCTCCACTCACCACTGTACAGCTTGGGCAGGTACTGCCCCTTCAGCTCTTCAGAGGCATGCGCGTCTACCGCCAGGCAGGCACCGCTGGTCAGCGCCGGGTACAGGGCAAACGAAGAACAAGCGCTGTGCATCATTTCTTCGAACAGTACCGCCAGGGATTTGGGCATGCCCTGGCCACCGAATTCCGGGTTACCGGAAAAAGCGCTCCAGCCATTTTCGGCGAAAGTCTTGAACGCGTCCTTGAAGCCGTCCGGGGTGGTCACTTCCCCGTCGTTCCAGGTACAGCCCTGCTCATCGCTGTTGCGATTCAGCGGAAACAGCAGCCCTTCGGTCATTTTGCCCGCTTCTTCCAGAATGGCATCGGACAAATCCTGAGTCACCTCTGCGGTGGCCGGCATGGAGGCCCAGAGCTGATCCGCTTTGAACACATCGTTGAGAACAAAACGCATGTCCTCGAGGGGGGCTTTATAGGTCGCCATTTGCACATCTCCCGAAAGTTGGCAGGGTGCGAATTTTAGGCAGCCCGGCGGCCGGGTTACAGGCTTATTTGTGACCCGGCGTTCATGGCAGCCGTTTCAGGGTCAAAAACACCGTTTGCGGGCCCGGAAAGGCCTATTGATCAGGCTCGGGGCGACGCCACAGCCACAGCAAGGTACCGCACAGGAACAGTGGCACAGCGATTTTGACGCTGTTGTGGGCGCTGGACAGGCTGATCAATGCCACGCTGACCAGCATCATGATGGTGGCCGCGTATTTCGCCCGACGCGATACCGCCCCGTGTTCACGCCAGTCACGAATGCTCTGCCCGTATCTGGGATGCCCCAGCAGCCAGGCCTCCAGCCGCGGCCAGCCGTGCGTGCCCGCCCAGGCGGCTACCAGCAAAAACGGCACCGTGGGCAGACCGGGAATCACCACACCGACCATGCCCAGGGCCACACACAATACCGCCAGCAATCGCCAGGCAATGATTTTGATCATTGCTCACACTCCTGAATCATTGCTACAGCATGCACCAGCAAGGCCTGCATTGAAAAAGGCGCCAGACGCCAAATGCCTGACGCCTGACGTCAACGAGCGACGACGAAATCTAGTGAGCCTCGGAACCACTGGCTGCGGGCAATTCTCCGTCCTGAGGGACGGTCTGGGCATCCCCGGTAGCGCCAGCCAGTCCACTGGCCGCTTCAAGACGCTGCTTGAGCATCGCAACCGGAATAGTCTCGCCATTGAGCACCACCTCATCGCCACTGGCGTTGAGTGCACTGCTCCAACGATCACCCTGCTGAACCACCAGCCCCTGGGCAGCCAAACCGGGCAGCCGCATGGCTAACGGCGGCGGAATCACGGCGTGATTCATATCCACCTGCACAGAGACATCCAGCATCTGGTTCATTTGCTGCTCGGTGAGACCCTGCAGCTCCTGTAACGGCAAATTACGGCCCTCAAGCCCGAGATAACGGGTACGGGCATCCAGGCTGAGCTGGCGCTCATCCGCATTGTCCACCAGCAATTGCATGGCCAGGCGGCTGTCACCGGGGTGCAGCAACTGTTCCCCGATCACCGTCATCATTTCGTCAATCAGCGTCTTGATTCTGGCAACCGTTTCCTGCGGATCCGCTGGCTCACTGTTGGCCATGGCTCCCAGCAGCATGTTGGTTTGCAGCTGGTCCAGTTCGTTGTTGAGGGCGTTGACCTTGATTAACGCTTGCTTGTCCAGGCCGGCGTAATCCATGCCCAGGTAAGCACTATCCATCGGCAAGGGCACCATGACACCGATAATGTTATCCACCCACAAGCCACTTTTACCGGCCAGCGTGTCACCGTCATCCTGGCTGCTGCCCTGCAGGGTAAAATCGAACCCCAGCAGCGGCAGGTCATTCTGCGCATATACCAGCCCCTTGCCGTGCAGGTTCATGTCGGTCAGCGGCAGAGCGTCGCCTAGCATATCCACCACATCCACCGAGCCGGTCAGCGATTCAATCGCCATTTGCCCCTGTGGTGCATTGATATTCAGCCCCTTGAGCGTCACAAAACTGTTCACCGGGTAGCCCTCAATATTCGGGCGATGCACATCCACCTGCAGCTGCTCCAGCACGACCTTGCCCATGGGCGAATCCAGATCGACCGGGGCAAGCGCGACCCGAATACGGACGCTGCCATCAAAGCCAAAGAAACTGTTTCCGACGAGAGGCTCCTGGCCCTGAAACAGTTGCTCGACCAGCGCCATGCCCTCCGGCGGCAAGGCCGACAGGTCCAGTACTTCCCGGGTGCTGGCCAGGCCCAGCTTTAACCCTTCATCGGTGAAAGCCAGCGGGCCATGATGGATGGTGCTTAACGAACAAACCTGACCGGACAGCGCCGCCGCTTGCGGCATGGCCGCCAGCTCTCCCTGAATGATCAGGCAGGTATGCGCGCTGGAGGAGAACAGACCCCGCTCGTAACGCACCACATCCAGCAAGATATCCTTCTGCCCCGGCAGTATTTCCATCTTCGCGACTTCATCGCGGACCACCTGCTCAACCCGCAGGCCCACATAAAAGGTAGCCGCCAGCCATGCCACTACCGGCAGTACAACCAGCACCACAACCAGTGCGAGTCCTTTTTTCATGGGTATTCCCCCTTCGTCCTTGTTACCCCGTTTTTTGAAGTGCATCACTATAGCGGAAAAACACCGGGAGTAACGATCAGCCCGCCAACCACCTCAGGCGCGTTCCGCGTTGCCCTGAACCCAAAAAAGAAACAAAAAAAAGCCCGCCATGAGAGGCGGGCTTTTTTCTCTACAGGAAAGATCAGAATGCAAAGTGATCAGCATCCAGATCCATCATGCAGTCCAGACCACCTTCGATGGCGCCTTTATGGCCAGCCACGCGCGGCAGGATACGCTTGAAGTAGAAGCGTGCAGTGCTGATCTTGGCCTTGTAGAAGTCCTCGTCACCGGCACCGGATTCCAGTGCGGCGTGGGCCACAGAAGCCATACGGGCCCACAGGTAAGCCAGGGTCACGTAGCCGGAGTACATCAGGTAATCCACAGAGGCGGCACCCACGTATTCCGGGTTCTGCATGGCCTGCATGCCGATGGCCTGAGTCAGCTCGCCCCATTCCTTGTTGTAGCCGGCCAGCGGCTCCAGGAATTCTTTCAGGTCCGCATTGTCGCCATTGGCTTCACAGAACTGGTGCACGATCTTGGTGAAGTTACGCAGGGCCTGACCCTGAGTCATCATCACCTTGCGGCCCAGCAGATCCAGTGCCTGGATGCCGGTGGTGCCTTCGTACAGGGTGGAGATACGGGCATCACGTACGTTCTGCTCCATGCCCCACTCACGGATAAAGCCGTGGCCACCGTAGATCTGTACACCGTGGTTAGCAGCTTCCAGGCCCGCTTCGGTCACGAACGCCTTGGCGATCGGAGTCAGCAGAGCCATCAGGTCATCGGCTTCTTTACGGGCGGCTTCGTCTTTCTCCAGCTTCACCTTGTCACCCAGCTGGGCACACAGGTAAACCAGTGCACGACCACCTTCCGCGAAGGACTTGGAGGTCAGCAGCATGCGACGTACGTCCGGGTGAACGATGATCGGATCCGCCGGGCCTTCCGGGTTTTTCGGGCCGGACAGGCTACGCATGGCCAGACGGTCCTTGGCGTAGGTCAGACCACCCTGGAAACCGATTTCAGCGTGGGCAACACCCTGAATGGCCGTGCCCAGACGGGCAAAGTTCATGAAGGTGAACATGCAGTTCAGGCCCTTGTTCTCCGGCCCGATCAGGTAGCCCTTGGCACCGTCGAAGTTCATTACGCAGGTAGCGGACGCCTTGATGCCCATCTTGTGTTCGATGGAACCACAGGTCACCGCATTGCGCTCGCCCACACTGCCGTTACCATCGGTGAGGAACTTGGGCACGATGAACAGGGAAATGCCCTTGGTGCCTTTGGGAGCACCTGGCAGACGAGCAAGAACGATGTGGACGATATTCTCTGCCATATCGTGCTCACCGGCAGAGATGAAGATCTTGGTGCCAGTGATGCTGAAGGAGCCGTCGTCGTTGGGCTCAGCCTTGGACTTGAGGATACCCAAGTCGGAACCACAGCTTGGCTCGGTCAGGCACATGGTGCCCGTCCATTCACCGCTGGTCAGCTTGGGCAGGTAAGCCTGCTTCTGCTCATCGGTGCCATGCTCTTCGATGGTCGCTACCGCACCGTGGGACAAGCCCGGGTACATGCTCCAGGACCAGTTGGCAGAACCGGTCATTTCAGAAATCGCGATACCCGCAGAGCCGGGCAGGCCCTGGCCACCGAATTCCGGGTCGCCGCCCATGGCCGGCCAGCCGCCTTCCACGTATTTGCTATAGGCTTCTTTAAAGCCTTTCGGCGTGGTTACCACACCATTATCGAAACCACAGCCTTCCTCATCACCGGAACGGTTCAGGGGAGCCAGCTCGTTTTCGGAGAACTTGGCGCCTTCTTCCAGGAAAGCATTCAGCAGTTCGCTGTTGATCTCTTCCAGACCCAGGCTGGCGTAGTGGCCATCCAGGTCCAGCACTTCATTCAGTACAAAGCGCATATCGCGCAGGGGAGCCTTGTAATCCGGCATCTCAAATCTCCCTTAAATTACCGGTGACAATGAGGCGGGCCGCGGCTCGCCAGTGTTGGGGGAGTCTCTGTAGTACTCCTTGGGACGCTAATCTTAGGTCAGGGCTCCAGCACGTCTCCAGCCCTATTTGTGACCCGCAAGTCAAACAAGCGTTTGAAACTACCGTTTGCCCGCTAACTGCTTTTTTTTAAAGGTCTTTTCCCGGCAACCGTAAAAGAGTACCGATATGCCTATGATGCCCTCTCAACCCCCTCGGGTTTCGGTATACTCGCGGAATTACGGTTTAACGGCCTGTTAAGGAAGAGTGAAATGATCGATCCGAATTTGCTGGATATTCTGGTTTGCCCGGTGAGCAAAGCGCCGCTGATCTACGATGAGACGTCGGCTGAACTGAAGTGCAAGGCCAGTGGCCTGGCCTACCCGGTACGCGATGGCATTCCTGTCATGCTGGAAGAGCAAGCTCGCACCATGGGTGATGAGGAAGCTCAATCACTGTAGCGTCCCACTCATAACTCTTCGCCACAGGAAGGCCTTTTATGCATAAGCGGCTTTGTTTCGCCCTGGCGCTGGCCAGCTCCCCGCTGTTCGCACAGGAGTCCGTCGATAGCGACACGCCGGTCCCCGATACCGCCCCCACCAGCATGACCGAAGAGCAAAAGCTCAACGACTGTCTGTTGCGCAGCGCCCAAACCGCCAACGGCAAGGTGACACTGCAGGAAATGCGCGGCTGGTGTACCAATGGCGAAGAGCAGGACAAGATCAGCGCCCACGAAGATGCGCTGCGAGCCAGGCTGGCACTGGAAAATACCACCCAGGGCAATCCTTTCGTCATTACTCCCCATCGCCGTAATTACCTGTTGCCCTACAGCTACTGGTCCAACCGGCAGTGGAACGACCCCACCAAGAACGACAGCGATCTACAGCCCACCGAGGTAAAATTCCAGCTATCGCTGAAAGCCCCGATCAAGGAAAAGATCGTGGATGACATTACCCTGTGGATGGCATTCACCGGCACTTTCTACTGGCAGGCCNACAACAGCGAGCTCTCTGCCCCGTTCCGCGAAGCCAATTACGAACCCGAGCTGTTCATTACCAAGCCCATCGACTGGCAGATCGGCCCGCTGGATTCCGAGTTGCTGGCGATAGGGTTCAACCACGAATCCAACGGACAGGACGTGCCTGTTTCACGCAGCTGGAACCGCGTCTTCATGAACTATGTGTTCAAGACAGGAGATTATTACTGGTCTTTCAAGCCCTGGTATCGCATACCCGAAGATAAAAAAGATGATCCCACGGATACTCGCGGCGACGATAACCCGGATATCGAGAAATACATGGGGAATTTCGAGCTGGAAGTGGCACACCCGTTTGGCAATCACGTCATCGAGCTGATGCTGCGCAATAACCTGCGTTCAGATAACAAAGGGGCGGGGCGTATCAATTACTCATTCCCCCTGAGCAAACGTTTCAAGGGGCTTGTACAGGTTTTCTCTGGCTACGGGGATTCGCTGATCAATTACGACGATTACGAAAACCGTTACAGCTTCGGGATCCTGTTGACGGATTCACTGTAAGAGACGCTGCGCGCTGCACGCATCATGCAACACGGCCAACCCGCATGGTGCGGAGTGCGTGTTGCATGACAGCACCTAATACCAGAGCGTAAACAGCAGCCGGGTTACGGTGGCATCAAAGCTGTATAAAGGCTCAGTACCGGGGGTGGTCTGTACCCGGATATCGCGGAAGTTATCGTAATCGAAGCTGAAGCGGTCCACCCATAGATGCAGGCCGGCTTTATCGATGGTGCCCCAGTTCGGTTTGCTGAACTGAAAACCCACCCCCATTCCGATCACCGTGGACGAAAACTCACTCAGCTCCTTGTCACGGGCCAAAAAGTTCTGGGCATTCTGAAACGGGAACAAATCCGCATAGAAATCCGCGTCACCCTGCTGATAGCTTCGGTAGCGGGTTTCCACGGTCCAGCGCTGGCCGATGGGTTGAATGAGCTGAAGCTGCCAGCTATTGGCATCCACGCCCCAGGAATCGCTATAAAGTCGATATTCCCCGTGCAACCCAGCACGCCATGGCAGGTAATACGACAACCGGATCGCCGTGGCTTCACTGGTACGGGTATTGGGGTAGCGCTCCGGTTCAAAGCTGTAGCTGTTGGGGGAAGTCAGGTAACGCACAGAGCGGTAAGGGTTATTCAGGTAGCCTTCATCGGTAATCAACTCATGGCCGATGCTACCGATCAGGTTTTTCGTCAGCACCTGACTCAAGCCGATCCGAAAGTGTTGCCGGTCCGCCTCCTCGGCAAAGCTGTTGTCACCGGTACGGAAGACTTCATCCCACCCTTTTGAGTAACCCAGGCTCAACGTGGTCAGGTCACCAAAAAAATCCTGACTCATATCGAAATGCACCGAGTTGGCCTCAAAATCATTTTCTTCACTGTTGCCGTAGCTCAGTGAATAAATGGCTTTGCCCGCCAGGTAATCAATGCCGACACTTTTTTCGGTGCGTTCTTCTGAATAAGGGCTGGCGCTGGTCACCACATCAATGGAAGCCGCCGACACCTTGTCCACATAGTAATTGGCACGCACCGACACTTTATCCGCAAAGGACTTGCGCACCAGCACTGACGGCCCCTTGATCTCCATGCCGCCGCCATCGTATTGATGATGCAATATGTCCAGTCGATCCTCCGGCAATACCGCTGCCAGCGCACTGGCCGTCAGCAGCCAAAGCCCCCCGACTCGCAGCCCCCACATCAGTTGCATCCACAGCCTCCACCGGCACTGCCTTCTGCACCGCGCATGGCTTCACGGGCCTGATGCACATGGTGCATGTAGTTATCTGCCGCCGGGTTGGCCGCCGGGTTCATCACCGGATCGGCCAACCGGGCACGCTCGTAAGGCTTGAGCCAGGGCTGCACGGATGAACAGCCGCTGCTCAGGGCGGCTGCAATCAACAGGGAAATCAGCGCTGTCTGTGGCAGGATTCGCTGTCGCATTATTCGAGCACCAGTTCCTTCACCTCGGTCCGGTAGTGATCCATATAGCCGTCCTTGTAGCCACGGTGGTGATAGCGCACCTTGCCATTGCGATCGATCAGCACCGTGGTCGGCATGGCATCCACCTGGTAGGTCTCACTGGTATCGTTGGCCGGGTCGAACAGCACCGGGAAGCTCACGGGAATTTTATCCAGCAGCAGGTTGGCCTGATCCCGGTTTTCATCCAGGTTCACACCAAGAATGGTAAAGCCATAGTCCCGGTATTCCTGATAGAGCTCATCCAGCAAGGGCATTTCCGTACGGCACGGGCCGCACCAGGACGCCCAGAAGTTCAGCAGCACCACCGTGCCGCGCAGCTCACTGAGCTTGATGTTCTCGCCGCTGCTGGATTTCAGGGTAAAGTCCGGCGCCTGGCCGGTTACATCCGCGCTCGCCCCCAGGCTCCACACGCACAGCGCGCCACACAGCACCCCCGACAGCCATTTTTTCATTGTGCTTCCCCTCACTGTATTTACCTGCTTTTGTTATTCCGCTTCCGCTTTCTCTGGCGGCACCGTAGAGCGATCAACGATGATCAGAAAAACACACCAATACCTGCCGTTAATTCCAGGTTATGAGTGGTTTTGTCTTCACCCAGCACGTCCAGATTGAAGATGTGATCTTTCATGTCCACCCGCAACGCCATCCAGTCATTAATCAGCAAACGGTAGCCCACACCCAGACTCAGCGTGAACTGGTCATCGCCGGCGAAGTCCGTCATGCCGGCTCCGCCCATTAAATACAATGCATTGTTGTAGGCACGGTTTTCCGACAGGAACGCCTCGCCCGGCAGCAGGTTGTAGCCCACGCCCACTTGGTAGTAGGTATATTCACGCTCATCATCAGTGAGCAGCTGAACCCCCGCATTCAGGGTTTCAAAACTGGTTTCCCCGGCCTTGGAGCGGCCCAGGCTGCCTTCCAGAAATACATCCTCAGAGAGGTGGTAATCCAGCCGCACGCCCAGCACCGGGTCACTGCCGAAATCCTCAATGGAGAGGATGCCGGTATAGAGGCCAATCTCGAAATTTTCCGCATCGATATCCGCCTCTTTGATATGGCGGCGCTCGATACGCGGATCGAGCACGGATTCCGCATCCGCATCCCGAACGGTGGCCTTGTTGTCACCCTCTTGTTCCGCCGCCAAGCTTTGCAGTGGCAGCAGCAGGGATGCCGTTAAAACAATACTGAGAAACCGAGTTTCCATTCTTCCAAATTCCGGTTGTCGTCTTCCTGGGTAAACAGCACATAGCTACGGTATTCGCCGCGCAGAACAAAGCCCCGCGACAGATAGGCTTTCAGGCCAGCACCGGCGAAGGCAAAGTTTTCGTCACGGTTTTCCGGCGTTACCACCGTGGCCCGGGGCTCGATTTTGGCGCGCCCGGTACCCAGCATGACATAGGGAGAGACCCGCCAGCGCGGGAACATCTCGTGCTGCAAGTTAATGTCGATCAATTTGTTGTTGGCAAAGGGGCCGCTCGCCTGGGTAAACATGGCTTCCGCAGACAGGTTTTCCGTCATCCGGTAGCCCAGTGCAAACGCCAGTGAGGTAACTTCATCCAGCTCGCCCATCAGCACCGACGCCTGCCAGTGCCCGCCCTGGAATGCTTCCTGCCCCAGGTTTTTCATCTCCGGGGTTTGCTCGCTGCCATCCAGGGTGGCCAGCAACGCGTCGCGGGGCACCCAGCCCACCCGACCACGCACGGTGCTGACCTTGATCCAGCCGGCGCGGCGATATTCCAGGGTCAGCGGCGCATCACGCTCCACCACATGAAACACGGGATAACCGCGACCCGGGCCGCTGTGGATTTCCACAAAAGGCTCCGCCACCTTGACGCGCAGCGGAGCGATATCCGATTTGGCATCAGGCTCAGCTTCGGGCTCAGCCCAGGCCGGCAGCACCGCCATCAGTGATAACAGAATTACAACAAGGCGCACCGGGTGCGTCTCCTTTCCAATACATGTCAGGGCGCGGGAAAGCCCGCTCAGTTTTCCGGCACCCGGAAGGGGTCGTTATACAGCTGCGCCCCCAGATCGATCCATTCGGCAAGCAGACGTTGCTCCGCCGCACTCAGCCAGCCTTCGTGCACACCGCCGGCAGCGAAGCGATCAAAGAAACCGCCGGAGTTACGTGCCTGCCCGACCCGCAGGGTGGCGGACACGTTCACGGTCTGCGTGACGGGAATCGGGTTGTCATTGTTATCCAGAATCAACTCGCCGTCTTCATCGGTTTGGTAAACCACACTGCCTTCACCATCGGTGACGATGACCAGGTTATCCACCAGCGCGCCGTCTTCCAGCACCAGCTCGTTATCATTGAACAACAATTCCCGGTAGCTGGTGGGCTGTTCCTGCTGATCCGGTGACGCCTCACCGGTGAGTTCCAGCTGGGCAGGCGGCACTTGCAGGGCATTCATGTCATCGCGACGGTTGTGGCACGACGAACAGGTGCCATCTTCCATACTGCCCCCCACATCAACCATCCGGGGCAGATCCCAGATCGGCTGAATATGGTCTTCATAGTGAATCACCGTCCGGCACTCCGGTTGCCACTGAATCTGGCAGGCCGCTGTGGCGGGTGCCGGGGTCTCCAGATCATCATAGCTGAGTAATAACTCATCGGCCGGATCCGGGGCCGGATCGCTCCAGGCGTCAAAGGCCTGCATGTTGATGGCCGGCCATTCACTGTCCGGCAGGAAACGGGCCAGGGCCTGGGCCATGGTTTCCCCGGCATCGGCAAACGGCACCACATCGGCACGGCTGTTGGGGAACGGTTGGCCAGTGACCGGGGCGCCGTCATTGATCGATGGCGCCATGCCATCGGTGCGCCCATGGGGCTGTGGATTGTTGGTTCGGTGGCAACCCTGACATTGCAGTGTTTCCCCGGGGCGCAGGTTCAACCAGGCGCCATGGCGGCTGAACACGGCCTTGCCGTCGGCATCTACCAGCTGCAGGCCCAGCGGCGCATCTGCCGGCACCCGGGCTCGCACGGAACCATCCGGCTCCACCGGCACATAACCGACGATTTCACGCATGCCGAAGTTGGCTGACCGACCAAACTGGGCGCCGCTGATATCGCGTACGTCTTCGTTGGGGATCAGCACGCCTTTGGTGATGCGCAGGAAGCGCACCCGTCGCTGGTCCGGCGTGACCTGGGCCGGATCACTGAAATCGGCAATCGAGTTGATGCCCGGCAGCCCCGGGTTCATGAAATCGGAAAAACCGCCGTCCAGGTCGTACACGCTGCGGATATCGATACGTGCCATATTGGCATCGGCCAACGCATCGTCCCGATCCGACTCCGGCACCACAGTGGCCATGCGACTGGCCGTGGCCACAGCAAGCTCAGTCACCCATAGCCCCTGCTGAGGCTGCACCACCGGCAACTGCGTTCCTTCTGATGGATTCAGAATCCACAGCCCGAAAGCCGGCTCGGCTTCCGGCAATCCCTGCTGCAAGTATTCGTCGGTGCAGGGGCGCAATACCGCCCCGTCCTGCAGCCGACACGGCGACCAGGCCATCAGGTAACGCCCGCTGCCATCATTCAGGCTGACCAGGTCCGCCATGCGTCCGGTCACAGAAATGGCGCCGGTGAGAGTGCTCGCCGGGCCGGGCAGCGACTGTTCCGCCTGCCCCGCCACCCTGCCAAACAAGGGGCCTTCTCGGTTAACGAAGTTGTCGATATCGATAGCCACCGGCTCCATTTGCCCGGCGGCGGTTTCACGTAAGCGGATGGCCGTCAGCAAACGGCCATCGCCCATAAACGAGAGCGGCATAAACTCGCNACGGGTATCGTCCGTAAGCGCATGGCTCTCGGCGCCGTAGAGGGGAGTCAACGCTGTCCCGTCCGGGTTCACCCGATACAGATCAAAACGGTTTTCAT
>NZ_LWFX01000898.1:0-12436 GCF_001635175.1 Alcanivorax sp. HI0083
CGAGACGCCTTTTTTTGTGGTGGAGGCGGACGAGTACGACACGGCATTTTTCGATAAGCGCAGCAAGTTTGTGCACTACCGCCCCCGTACCGTGATCCTCAATAATCTGGAATTTGATCACGCGGATATCTTTGCGGATTTGGCGGCGATACAGACCCAGTTTCATCACCTGATTCGCACTGTACCTTCCACCGGGCGGTTAATTCTGCCCCACGGTGAAACCGCACTGGAGGAAACGCTGGATCAGGGATGCTGGAGTGAAGTGGAGCGTTTCGGCGAAGACCAAGCGCTGGGCTATCGTCTGGATCAGGACGACGGCTCGGTCTTTACCGTGCTGGAAAACGGCGAGCCAGTGGCACAGGTGCGTTGGGATCAGACTGGCCGTCACAGTGTGAACAATGGCATGGCCGCGTTACTGGCCGCCCGCCATGTGGGCGTGACCCTGGCCGATGGCGCCGCAGCGTTATCGGAATTTGTGGGTGTGAAGCGGCGCATGGAGCTACGCGGCGAGGTGAGCGGTGTGCGGGTTTACGATGACTTTGCCCATCACCCCACGGCCATTGCCACGACCCTGGATGGCCTGCGACGCAAGGTGGGCGATGGCAAGATTCTCGCCATTATCGAACCTCGCTCCAACACCATGCGGCTGGGAAATCACAAGGCGGCGTTGGCTGGCAGCACCGTCTGCGCCGATGAGGTAATCTGGTATCAGCCACCGGGCCTGGACTGGTCGCTGGATTCGGTGCTCAGCGAGGCGCCAGTGCCCGCATCGGTCAGTGAATCGCTGGATGAGATTGTGGCCAAAGTAGTGAGCCACAAAGGTGAGCCGTTGAATGTGGTGGTGATGAGCAACGGCGGGTTTGGCGGCATTCACCAGAAACTGCTGGATGCGTTGGCTGAATAAACGCTGCACGCTTCACGCCACAAGCGGCAATGCGTTGTAGCGTGAAGCGTGCGCCGTGATGCGGTTTCAAGGAGGTTGCCATGTTCTGGTCTGTACTCTGGGCTTCGGTCCATTACCTCAGCATTCTGATGTTGTTTGCTTGCCTGTATGGCGAGCTGTTGCTGTGGCGGACGGGGATCAATGAGCGCAATGTGCGCACGTTATTGTGGTTGGATATCGGCTACGGCTTGTCGGCGTTGGTGGTATTGATCAGCGGCCTGGCCCGGGCGGGCTGGACGGAAAAAGGCTGGAACTTCTATCTGGCGAACCCCTGGTTCCATGGCAAGGTCACGCTGTTTGTGTTGATCGCCTTGCTAAGCCTGTATCCCACCAAGGTGCTGCTGGGCTGGCGAAAATCGGTGAAAGCCGGCCACGTACCGGAAATCGATGACAAGCTGCAACGCAACCTGCGCGGTGTGCTGGTGGCGGAAATTCATTTGGTCATTCTGATGCCGATTCTGGCGGCGATGATGGCCAGAGGCGTCGGGATGGGCTCATGACTCAACGCATTACGCTTGCCTTTACGGGCGCTTCCGGAGCGCCATATGGCCTGAGATTGCTGCAGTGTCTGCTGGATGCGGACTGCGAGGTTTTTGTGCTGCTGTCCAAGGCCGCACGTGTGGTGATTGGTACGGAAACCGAACTGAAGCTTCCTGCAGGTACTGGCCAGGCTGAGCAGGCCTTGCGTGAGTGGGTAAAGACCGACAAGGGACGGCTGGTCGTCTGCGGGCTGGAACAATGGACCGCGCCGGTTGCCTCCGGCAGTGGTGCCCCCGCGGCCATGGTGGTGTGCCCCTGTTCCACCGGAACCCTGTCTGCCATTGCCACGGGCACCAGTGATAACCTGATTGAGCGCGCTGCGGATGTGGCGATCAAGGAAGGGCGCAAGTTGATTCTGGTGCCCCGCGAATCGCCTTTTTCTGCGATTCATCTGGAAAATATGCTCAAACTTTCCCGCCTCGGTGTCACCATCATGCCCGCCGCGCCGGGTTTCTATCACCAGCCACAAAGCGTGGACGATCTGGTGGATTTCATGGTGGCCCGGTTACTCGATCATCTTGGTGTGGAGCAGACCCTGGTGAAACGCTGGGGAGAATAACCCCGGCCTGGCTACGACGCGACTGTAGGAGTACCTCTCGAGGTGCGAACCTTGCGAAGCAAGGAAATCACCCGCAGGGCGATCGGGGAGATCAGTGCTCGACAGCGCCGGAAAGAAGGGTCGATATCGTTGATTTCTCTCGCCTCGCTGTCGCTCGGTTCGCGCCACAAGCGGCGTTATTCGCTTCGCTCACCCTTCGGGCCGCACGGAACGACGTGCGTTACTCCGCTACGCTCCGTTCTATAATAGCCCCAACTCACTGCACCAACAGATGCCCCACCAAACCCAGGGCAAATCCGGCAACAGCGCCCTGTGACGGCGCCCAGGACCGCTTCAGTGGAACTTGCGGGGCGATGTCCTGGAAAATCAGGTAGAGAATGCCGCCGCTGGCAAACAGCATAATGCCGCCCAGTATGACTGGCATGTTTACCAATACCGCAAAGCCTAGCCAGGCGCTGACAGGCCCAAGAAGGGATAGCCCGGCAAAGGCGAGAATGATCTTGCCCGGGGCAAGCCCGCCGCTATCACGTATTTCACGGTAGGCGTTGAACCCTTCCGGCAGATTCTGCATGCCAATCAGGAACGCCAGCAGAAACGCCTGGCCGCCTCCCACTGCCAGCGCGGCGCCCAGTGCGATAGCTTCGGGAACAAAATCGAGAAGCATGGCCAGCAATTGCGACATGGCGCCCCCTTTGGCGGCGAGCGCGCGATCGATCAGCATGAACACCACGCCGCCACCGACAAACATCAGGGTGGCGGAGAACGGGGTGTGATGTTTTGCCCCTTCCGGCACCAGCACCAGCGCCACGGCAGCCAGCAGGGCGCCACCGCCAAAGGCAATCACGGTATGGCGAACTTCCTGGCGTAGCCAGTCACGGGCGATATGTTGTTTGACGGCAATCAGTGCGCCGACGGCCATGCTCAGGCCGGCGGCCAGGCTGAGCAGTAATGCCAGAGTTAATGGGCTCACAGGCCTTCCTTGGTAGTCCGGTAGAAAACGCGAAGGGGGCAGAACAGGAACGGATGCCGTTCCGCCAGCGGTTTAACGTTATTGAATTAAACAGTAATGACTGGCGGGGAGGGGATCAACTGTGGCGGTGCAGGGCACCGCTCTGTTCAGCTGTTGTTCAGGTCGTAGTCTACCGGGGCGATGACCTTCACCGGAACGCTGCCGCTATCCAGTTCCTTGGGCGGGGCATCAAAGCGCAGACGTGCAACCAGTTCCCTGGTGGCGCGATCGAGAATGCGGCTACCGGAGCTTTCGGTGATTTCTACCTGCTCAGCGCGGCCGGAGGCATTGATCACGAAGGACACTTTTACGGTTCCTTGCTGGCGGCGCATCTTGGCCCGGTGCGGATACTGCTTGTTGTAATCAATCGTGTCGCGCACCTTGGCCAGGTACTTGTTGAGCGCATTTTCCGTGTCACCAGATTGATGCACCCCTTTGCCGGGGTCGCCTGCCATGCCTTTGGCGCCCTGGGTCAAAGGTTGTGCTGAAACCTCTTCTTCGGCGTTATTATCCTCGGTTTCCGCTGGCGTGGTTTCGGCCACTTGCGGCTCGGGGACGGGCTCTGGTTTGGGTTCCGGTTTCGGTTTTGGCTTCGCTACCGGTTTGGGCTTGGGTTTTGGTTTGGGCTTCGGCTTCGGCTTTGGCTTTGGCTGCGGCGCAGGCTGGGCCTTGGGTTGTGGCGCTGGCGCAGCGGGTTTCGGGGCCGGCGGTGCCGACAGGTTGATGGCAATTTCGCTCACGCCGGGCTTGGCCGGGCGGCCACCAGCCAGGGTCATGGCCCCGACGGTGACCAGCACACTGACGTGGACCAGAATAGAGATAACCCAGGCGGAAAAATTGCGAGGTTTCATGGTGCCTCCTCGCTTGCACTTTCAGTGGCGGCATCGCTCTGGGTGACCAGGCGAACCTGCTCCACACCCATGCCTTGCAGGGTTTCCAGGCGTTCGCGCAAGGCTTGCATGGTGATCCCTGCGTCGGCCAGCAGGCGGACTTCCGCTTCTTCCGGATTGTCGCCAAGCAGGGCCAGTAATGCCTCTTCGCTTAACGGCTCGGCGCTGTCTTCGGCAAACCATTGCCCATCGTTCTGCATTACCAGCAGCAGCTTGTCCCGGGCTTCCTCGCCGTTGGCGGTCTGGCTCATGGGGGCTTCTACCGCCACGGTGGGGCGCTTGGCCAATTGCCCGGCCAGCATGAAGAAGATCAACAACAGGAAGACCACATTGATCAGCGGCAGTACCGGCTCCAGGGGTGGTCTGCGTGATGAGGTTTCCATGATCATCATGGCAACAGCTCCAGTTGGACATCGTGAACGCCGGCGGCCTTCATGGCATCCACGGCGGTCAGTGCCTGTTGCAGGGTGGCGTCCGGATTCACCGTGACCCACACCTTGCTCTTGCTGGTGTCCAGGCGGTCTGCCACGGCGGCCGGGGTAAAGCTGACGCCGTTGAGCGTCAGCATACCGCTGGCCTGCACTTCAATCACCAGCCAGTGTTCATCCGGCTGCTCGGTGCTGTCTGCAGGCTGCACATTCACGGGCAAGTCATGGTATTGCCCGAAACGGGTGGCAAGCATAAAGAACACCAGCAGGATGAACACCACATCAATCAGGGGTGTCAGGCTGATAAAGGGCGTGCGATGACGCTCCGGTTCAATATGCATGCGACACCGACGGGTCGCGATCCTCTTCCAGAGGTTCGGGAGCCGTGTGGTTGTTGCGCAGTACTTTCAGGCGAGACAAGCGGTCCTGCATCTTTTCGCGGCATTGCTCGATGCTGCGGTCGGCCCAGTGGAATGCGGCCAGAGTCGGGATCGCCACGGTGAGGCCGGCGGCGGTGGTCAGCAGGGCTTCCCAGATACCGCCGGAAAGAATCGAGGGATCCACCTGTGAGCCAGCGGTTTCCAGTGCCTGGAAAGCGCCGATCATGCCGAATACGGTACCCAGCAGGCCCAGCAACGGGGCGATGGCGCTGATCACTTCAAGCACCCGCAGGCCGCCGCGCAGTTCATCCAGGCCGCTGCGCGCCAGGCGCAGGCTTTCTTCTTGCCAGGCGGCTTCGTCCAGATTGCGGTTCTGCCAGCACTGCCACAGAACCCGGTCGATGGGGCTGTTGAGCTTGCCCGGCTCGCCGGGCTGTTTGCCCTGACGCAGAGCATTGAGCAGCTGGTCCGCCTGGCGGCTGTTGCCGGGGCGGATACGGGCAAATTGCAGGATCTTGGAAATCAGCGTGGCCAGGGCAATCACGGACAACAGGGCGAGGACCCACATGGTGGCGCCGCCACTGACAAACCATTCCGGCAAGTGCAGGGAAATTGGGGGCATGGAAAACTCCAGCTATGGGCAAATGATCAGGTGCCCGGTCTTGGGTACACAAAGGCTTATGTAGTCTACCGCGTAATAATGGAAGCCCGATGACAGGAAATCACAGGGTGGCGCGCGGCAATTACATGAGCGTCAAGGGTTGAATAGGGTTCGCAATACTAAGAGTTTTACCTTCTTAATGCAAGTCATTCCTATTTGGGATGTATTCACAGGTAGCGGCAAAGTGCCGCAGGTAAAAGGGCTGCGAGGGGGAGCGGGAACGAAAAAGGCGCCGAAGCGCCTTTTTCGTCCCATCGATACGGATTATTTGCTGAGCAAACGGTAATTCAGGTTCGATTCAATCCGGTTGCCGGACTGGTCCAGTTGCTCGATGGCATTGACCGCGTCCTTGAGATATTGGCGTTGGGTGTCGTCATCGGCCTCTGGGTTGATGGTGTAGACATCTTCCTGGGTAACGCCTTCCTGGTATTTGCGCGATGCCCAGTTACCCCGTTCCACGGCATTCAGTTTCACGGTGGAGCCGCTCATGTACTCTTCACGCAGCTCGAATCGGGTAGGGCTGTCGTGCTGATCGCGGTACAGGGTCAGGGTGGTACGAATGCCCGAGCAGTCTGCACAGGGGAGCATCCCGCTGTAGATTTCTTTCTGTGCGGTAGGATTAATCGGCGCTTCCGGTTGGCTCTGGCAGCCGGCAAACGCAACGGTGCAGCCGAGAACAGCGGCGGCGAAATAAGTCTTCATGAATATCACTCCCTTGCAGGTTTCCCTTCTATATTACTGCTTAGAATACGCTTTTGCCGTTTGGTTCGCTGGTTTAACAGTTTTTGAATATTTGTGTTGCCTCATCACCCTCAGGCTACGATGAAGCGTTAACGGTGTTGTGCGGGTTACCGGGTGGAGAGCAGCGCCAGGTTTAATGCGGGAAGAGTGTTATCAACGTCGCAGGCCCGATCGGCAGGTTGCTGAACGCGAATGGCCGACGGAGTCTTTGTGGTTGAAAAACGGATGCGCAGGAGGTGGTTCAGGCCTTGCAGAAGTAACAGGCCGAGAAGAAAACTGACAGCAAAATAGAGCAGTATCATGGGGCAGCCACACTGTGATTATTGTTGGAGTGCGAACGATTCTGTGGCAATCCTATAAAGCACGGGCAAGGTTAACCATCGTGACTTTGTTATGGCTTGTGGGATTACTGTAGCTGGCTGGAGCGGGAGGGTGTATGGCTACCGGGCGTGGAAGATGACAGACAATGGCGTGTGCGTTTGCGGATCCAGCGGTTCTTCCATGTGAACACGCAATCCCTGTTGTTGAAGAAGTGCCAGCCAGTCCGACAACGTACGGAAATACCAGGGTGGGGCGTCATGGAAGGCGTCACTACAGCCGGCCCAGCTACCGGTGCGCCAGCCCGAACGGTAATCGCCTTTGCAGGCCATGAGTGGGTGCAGGGTTTGTATCAACAGGCGTCATCTCGGTAGTGTTAACAGGCCCTGGCGTCGCCAGTAACTGCGCAACGGAATCCTCGCCGAAGAGTGAAAAATTGCACACGATAACGGCAAATGTCTGGCCGCTCAGGGCACTGGATAATCGCGAATAGTCACTGCACAGGTAGGTGCCGTCGGAGTGTTGTGCCTGCGCGTTTTCCACCAGTGCCGGAATGACATCCACGCCGGTGATCGCGGTGGCCGGCGCGTTATCTTCT
The DNA here is from genome assembly GCF_001635175.1 of Alcanivorax sp. HI0083. NCBI lineage: Bacteria > Pseudomonadati > Pseudomonadota > Gammaproteobacteria > Oceanospirillales > Alcanivoracaceae > Alcanivorax > Alcanivorax sp. HI0083. Next base: position 7,068 of record NZ_LWFX01000898.1, read on the forward strand.
GCCGCCAGTGCCCGGCAGAGCCACCCTTCGCCGCAGCCCACATCCAGCACCGAGTCTGGCCGGTAGCGACTAATGGCGTTGACGATTGCCGGATTGGTGATCTGGCGGCTGGCGATACCTTTGCCTTGCAGCAGGGCAATCCAGGGGGCGGCATTGGCCGCCCAGCTTGTAAGAATTGCGTCTTCCGGTGGCTGTGGCATTTAACGCATCGGCGTCAGTGGGCCAGCCCGTTCCACCGCTTTCTGGTAGGCCGGGCGTGCTTCCATCTGTGCCACAAAGCGCTGGATCGAAGGCAGTTGGCTCAGGTCCGCACGGGCAGAGGCAGCCTGTAGGGGAAAGCTCATCAGGATGTCGGCCCCGGACGGGGTGTCGCCGGCAAACCAGGTCTGCGTTGCCAGGTGCTGTTCAATGACAGCCAGGTGATTTTTCAGCTGCGGGTCCAGCATGGTGCCGGTGACCTTGCCGCTGATTTTTTTGGCAATGGGTTTGGCAAAAAAGGGCATGGGGGCTTTGGCGATATGGCTGAAGATCAGCTTCATGACCAGCAAGGGCATCAGCGAGCCTTCGGCGTAGTGTAGCCAGTAGCGGTAGTTCAGCCATTGGTCATCCTCTGGCGCGGGCTGCCATTGGCCGTTGCCGTAGCGATGTACCAGGTATTCGATAATGGTGCCGGATTCGGCAATGACGGTGTCGCCGTCGGTGATCACCGGGGACTTGCCCAAAGGATGAATCTTGCGCAGTTCGGCCGGGGCCAGCATGGTCTTCGGGTTGCGGGCGTAATGCTTGATTTCGTAGTCCAGACTCAACTCTTCAAGCAGCCAGACGATACGCAGGGAACGGGAATTTTCCAGGTGATGCACAGTAATCATAGTAGGGCTCTCTGCCATGTCTCAGCGCACCCTGTTGCATGCGTTGTGCATTGAATCGTGCGCTGCAAGACGTCTCAGTGTGTCGGGAGCATAGCAGAGAACCCCGTGACCATCATGGCAAGACGGGGCGGGCCCTTTATTGGCTGGCGGTACTGATGCTGGGTGGGCGGGTCGACAGGTGCACCTGTTCAATGAAGGCGTCCAGTACCGGCTCGGTTTGCCACGCGCGAGGGTTGTTGACCATGGCGACTACCGCCCAGGTGGTGTTGTCCTCATCGCGGGTAAACCCGGCGATGGAACGGACATTACGCAGGGAGCCGGTTTTAATGTGGCCCATGCCGGCCATATCGGCGTTGCCCAGCCGGCGGCGCATGGTGCCATCCATGGCCACCAGTGGCAGTGAGGCGATCAGTTCTGCAGCAAAGCGGCTTTCCCAGGCATGTTGCAGCAACAGGGCCATTTGCCGGGCGGTGATGCGCTCGATGCGTGACAGACCCGCGCCGTTTTCAAACACCATGGTTCGGTTGTCGATGCCCTTGCTGGCCAGCCAGGCACGGATTTCCCGTTCCGCAGCGGCCAGATCATCCTTGTCTCCGGGCTGGCGATGTCTGGCGCCCAGGGTCAGGAACACCTGGCGCACCATCACGTTGTTACTCCACTTGTTGATATCGCGGACCATGGTGACCAGATCCCGCGAGGAGGTGGTCACCAGCAGTTCAGTGTCTTCCCGGGGACGCAGGCCTTCCCGTGTGGTGCCGGCCAGGGTGCCGCCAAGCTGCTGCCACAGGCTGGTCAGCAGGGCACCGGTATAGGCTTGTTGGCTGAGCACGGACAGGTAGCTGCTGGTGCTGCAGCCTTTGGGCAGTACGCCAGTGACGGTAATCGTGGTGGTGCCGTCTTCAGCCAAGTGAGGTTCATAGTCGAATTGATAGCGTCGCGGGCAGTGCCCGTAGTCACGGAACACCAGCTGATTGTCGATGGTGATACCGTCCAGCGCGGGTTCGGTCCAGGTGTGAATACCCCGGTTGTCTGCACGGGCCCGGATGCGCAGTACATTCAGGTTGGTGAGCAGGCCATTGGGCTCCACCAGGAAGGGCGCATTGGGGTTGTCGCCGTCATCATTGAAGTCGGCGATGCCATTGGGCAGGTTGAAAACGCTGCCATCGAGAATTAGATCACCGGCGATATGTTTGACGCCCATGGCGCGTAACTCACGCAGTAGCAGCCACAGCCGTTCTTCGGTGAGTTTGGGGTCGCCACTGCCGACAAAATACAGGTTGCCGTTCAGCGTTTCGTCTTCAATGGTGCCGTCGGTATACAGGCGGGTGTGCCACTGAAACGTGGGGCCCAGCAATTCCAGCGCGGCGTAGGTGGTGATGACCTTCATGATGGAACCGGGGTTCAATGGCATGTCGGCGTTCATGAAGCGGGCTTGCCCGGGGCCATCCAGTGGAATCGAGGCCACGGCCAGATCGGTTTCGGGCAGCTGCAGCTCTTTTGCCACATCCAGCACGGGGGCCATTACCGGCACGGGGACTTCCGCTTGCGCGGGGCGGGCAAGCAGGGTGCTGACCAGGGAGAGGGCCAACAAGAAAAACGCGGGGGATTGTCTGCGGACTGCACTTCTCGGCATGACACGGGGACCTTCAAAATCGTAACGGCAACAACCGCCGGGATAAACGCGGGTTGGGAAACCTCTGAATAACTCTTTGCATGCTCAGCGTGGCCTGAAGCGTGCAGCTGCTGTGTCTTGTTTCGATGGTCAGGGTGGTTCCCTTTCCGAGAGGCAAGGCGCAGCAGATGTGCGCTTCAGGCCACGCCCTTCGGGTCTTCCAGGCTGGCCCGCACTCGTTGTTGCACTTTTTCGATGGATGGACATACACCTTCAAAAGCGCGCCTAGATTGCGAACCAGCCTGAAAGACTGAGTACGCAAAGAGTTATTTAGAGGTTCCCTAGCGTAATGCAAAGCCGGGGCCGGGTCAGTGGGCCGCAAGTGTGGGAAATGTAAATTTAAGCGGCCGCCCCGGTGGGGACGGCCGGGGGATCAGGGCTTGTGCAGGCCCACATCGATGCCTTTATGTTGTAAATCAGCATGATAGGAACTGCGCACCATGGGGCCGGAGGCTACTGAGGTAAAACCCAGCTCGTTGGCGACGCGGGCGTACTCGCGGAACTCGTCCGGGTGCACGAAGCGTTCCACCGGGGCGTGATGCTTGCTCGGCTGCAGGTACTGGCCAATGGTGATCATGTTCACGTCGTGGGCGCGCAGATCCTTGATGGTATTGATGACCTGTTCGAAGGTCTCGCCCAGCCCCACCATGATGCCACTTTTGGTGCTCACATCCGGGCGCAGCGCCTTGTAGCGCTTGAGCAGATCCAGAGAGTGCTGGTACCGGGCACCCGGACGGATGTGCTTGTACAGTTCCGGGACGGTTTCAATGTTGTGGTTGAACACGTCCGGTGCGGTCTCGCCGAGAATCTCCACGGCGGTATCCAGGCAGGGGCGGAAGTCCGGGGTGAGAATTTCGATGCGGGTATCTGGGGTGCGTGCGCGTACCTGGCGGATGCATTCGGCAAAATGTTCCGCGCCACCGTCAGCCAGATCGTCCCGGTCCACGGAGGTAATCACCACATAGTTCAGGCCCAGGTTTTCCACCGACTCTGCCAGGTGCAGGGGTTCTTCGGCATCCAGGGCGTTGGGCCGGCCAAACCCCACATCGCAAAATGCGCAGCGACGGGTGCAGATGTCCCCCATGATCATGAAGGTGGCGGTGCCGCCGCCGAAGCATTCGGGCAAATTGGGGCAGGCGGCTTCTTCGCAAACGGTGTGCAGTTTCTGTTTGCGCAGCAGCGACTTGATGCGCTGGATTTCTCCGTTGGCGGGAACCCGCACACGAATCCAGTCCGGCTTGCGTTGATAGCCGCTTTCTTCGTTGACCATGGGGATGGTGCGGACCTTGTCGGCGCCGCGCAGTTTGTCGCCGATTTGCACTTTGCGTTTGGCTTGGGCCTGTTCGCTCATGGGGTTTCCATTGCCGTCGGGTGCTGCCGAAAGGGTGGGGGCAGGCATCTGTGTCTGTGGGTTACCGTCGTGGGGACGGTGCTGCCAGGGCACTGTCAGGATCGCTGTCAGTGATGGCGTTCTCCTGAAGTGCATTGTACCAGTCTGGTGGGGGCGCTGTCCGGGGCGTCAGGCCCAGACGTTTGGCTAATAATGTCACCAGTTGTTGTTCCATGGTGTGGCGGCCCAGATTGACGCCCTGCGCTTGCAGGGTGGTCATGGGCTGGCCCACGTGCCCGCAGGGGTTGATCCGCTGCCAGGGCGCCAGGTCCATGTCCCGGTTGATGGCGAGCCCGTGATAGGTTGCGCCACGGCGTATGCGCAGCCCCAGGGACGCGATCTTGGCCCCGTTCACATAGACCCCGGGGGCGTCATCCCGGTTCACGGCCTCAATACCCAGGCTGGCAAGAAAATCGATGATGCCTTCCTCGATAGCAGTCACCAGCCCGCGGCTTCCCAGCCCCAGCCGTTTGATATCCAGCATCAGGTAAATCACCGTCTGGCCGGGGCCGTGATAGGTGACCTGTCCGCCGCGATCGGTGTTCACCACCGGAATCTCTCCGGCATTGAGTACGTGCTCGGGCTTGCCCGCCTGGCCCAGGGTGAAGACCGGGGGGTGTTCCAGCACCCACAACTCGTCGTTCTGCTGAGCGTTGCGATGATCAGTGAGGTCACGCATGGCTTGCCAGCAGGGGGGGTAGTCAACCCGGGGGAAGTAGCGAATCAGTGCGTCCATGGGGAAAGTATAAGGCTTGCTACATGCCGCACACCAGAAGCGACGAGCTACGCTTGATGGAATTAAGACATCGACCGGTCTACGAAGACGCTGTAGGGGTTCCCTTCCAGGGGACGAACCGAACGAAGCGAGGATACGCACGTAGCCCCGTAGAGGCTGAAGTATGAGCGGAGCGATTAATGATCACCGGTTAAAAGGCGAATCGAGCGTGTTGCCGCTTTGCAGGGTGGTTCGTCCCCTGGAAGGGGACTCCTACATTTTGCATTTGTGTTGCGGCCGCAAAGCGCCATAAAAAAGCCCGGCAAAGCGCCTAATGCCGTTCACTTAAGCATTGCAGGCAGAGCGGGGCTTTCCGAAAATCCGGTTTCCACTCGCGGGAAGCCGGATTTTTTGTGTCTTTACAGCAGTCTCTTTTCGATATTGATGCCCTTCAGTCCTTCTCTGACCTGAGCACCTTCACCCAGAACATCCCCGTTGAATGGGTTGAGTCGGCGCTCCAATTGTCCTCCAAAGCAACGATTCGTCGGCGGCGCCTCCCCAGCGATCAGGTGCTGTGGCTGGTGCTGGGCATGGCCTTGTTCCGCAACGAACCGGTCTGCGAAGTAGCGCGCCGGCTCAATATCTGCGCCCAGGGACTGGCCACCGACAGTCTGCTGGCCCGCAGCGGTGTATCCCAGGCACGCCGACGCCTGGGGGCCGACC
>NZ_LWFX01000899.1:0-1614 GCF_001635175.1 Alcanivorax sp. HI0083
TGAGAGCGGTATTCCAACCCCTTTCCATAGAAGCGCTTGCTACAGTCAATGCACACATCAGCATCCCTGACAAAGGGCAAACCCTGATCGTTCCAGCTCCCCTGGAGCAACGCACCTGGAAGCTGCAGCACGCCCAACAGGGTGGCCGCATCTTCAATCGACAGGACATCCATATTGCCGGCCTTGTATTGTCTCTGCATCAGCTGGTCACCCAAGCCAGGATTGCCCATGCCAAAGGAGCCAAAGAGGAACGACTGCGGATACGCCGGGATATGCATGATGATCTGGGCGCAAAGCTGTTGCAGTTGTTGCATCGCTCCTCCGACACTACCAAGCCGCTGGTGCGCGAAGCTATTCATGACTTGCGTGATCTTCTTAAAGACATGGAGGGCGAATCACTCTCCCTGGAAGCGGCCATACTTCAATGGCATGAAGAAACCCAGCAGCGCTGTGAAGACCACGGTGCCCAACTGGTATGGCAGGCCCGACCCAACGCCACTGTCCTTGGTGCCAGCGAGTTCAGTGAGCTGACACGCATTCTGCGCGAAGCAGTGACAAATGCACTCAAGCATGCCTCAACCACCGTTCTGTCTGTCACCGTGGATAGCCCAGGCTCTACCCTGACGCTGGTGGTTGAGAATGACGGACTGCTCGCTGAGCCCCCCGAGGGGACCGTCCGGGGCCTGGATATCATGGATGGCCGGGCACGCAAGCTGGGCGGGTGGTGCCAATACAGCAAGTCCGATGATCGCTGGCAAGTGACGCTGGAGGTTCCGCTTTCCAGCACCATGGCATAATACGACCGTCGCAAAATAACGGGCCGTAATGCGGCCCGTTATTTCTTCCCCCCAAGATCAGCGAGAGGCTGCCGCTTTCACGGCAACCATGCCGACCAGCCCTTGCGCCAAACTCTGTGTTTCTGCGTCATAGGAAGCAGGAATCAGATTAACCTGGTAGCGGGTAATATCCCTGGCCGTTGAATTGGAGGTTCCTCCCATAGCGCCCAAGAAACCAAGCGTCTTGGTCAATCCGGAGGTCAGCTTGTCGGTTGTCGTGGTGACATCCTCGATGCTGCTGTAGAACGCGTTGGGCGTAGCCAGTGCATTGCTGGTGCTGAATACTGGCATATGATTTGTCTTGATCATGCACTCTTCCTTGCCAAAACGACTCCAGCATTTTTGCTGTGCCACCGGCTGGAAGCGAACATCTCCACGAGCGGTTAGCTGAATCGTGGCATCCACCTTGGCGGAGTCCTTGTTGGAAAGCCCGGCAAAACTTTTATGGCCATCCGACTCCAGCTTGGCAAAGTCGATCAGGATATTGATGTTCACACCAGTGAGTCCAAGATCCTTGATCAGGCGACCTTCATGTTGCTGGGCGGAACTGCCCGCTGCAGCCTTGAACGCTTGCCCAAAACCGCTTGCCGTGCCGATGTAACGAGGATCAGAAATGGTTTCTCCCTCGCGGCCCATGACCAGATAACGGGTGCCGCCTGCCCCCTTGTATTCGAAGGGGCTTTCCCGGCCTTCAGCATGCATTGCCTGGTAGTGAGAATTCGCCTTCAGGATTTGGTGGGGAACTACCTGAAATCCGGCATCACCCAGTTGCTGCTCT
>NZ_LWFX01000900.1:0-6182 GCF_001635175.1 Alcanivorax sp. HI0083
GTCGACGCTTTCTGCGGCTTCTTCGCTTGTGCTGTCGGCAGCGCCGACATCAGGGACTTCGTCGATCTGGCCGCCGGCGGCCAGGGTATCGGCGGCATCGGCCAGGGGTTGTACATCAAACGGGTCCGGCTGGCGCAGGGTAAAGGCATCAACCAGGGCCGGCACGCGATTACGGACTTCCTGCACCAGGGCGATCAGCACGGCGGTGGGCACAATGGTGCGATCGATGACCCGGTTCAGCATGTTTTCCACGGACCAGCCCAGTTCGCCCACGGTGCTGGCACCGACCATGCGACCGGAGCCTTTCAGGGTGTGGAAGGCGCGGCGGAATTCCACCAGGGACTCTTCGTCGCTGGTGTTGGCGGCCCAGCGCGGGAAGTATTCGTCCAGGGCGTCCAGTACTTCGCCCACTTCTTCCTGGAAGATCTCGATGATTTCGTCATCGATCAGGTTGTCGTCATCGTCTTCCGGGGAGGCGTCGGCGCTGACGACGACGTGGCCTTCAGGCTCTGCCGGTGCGGTGATTTCCAGCGTGGGGTCGAGCAGCTCGTCATCATTGCTGCTGTCGAAATCCGGCGCGTCGTCGTCACTGGCCAGCGGCTGCAGTTCCAGGGTGGCGTCTTCTTCCGGCTCGGCGTTGTCGGTTTCGTCGTCGGGCAGCTCGCTGTTGGCAGAGAAGCCGGACCAGGCATCCACATCGTGCTCGGCAACGGCGCTGGTGTCGGCGTCGTCGTGCGGGGTGTCCAGTTCCGCTTGTTCCAGTTCAATGCGTTCTACATCGATAGCGTTATCGGTGAAGTCCTGCTCTTCTTCCAGCGGGTAGCCGAGTGCTTCCACACTGGCTCGCGCCAGCTGCAGAATATCGTCGGTGGTGGCCGGATCGTCGCTGAGACGTTCCAGGTAATATTCCACCGAGGTGATGGCGTCGGCCAGGGTGTCCATGCTGCGCCAGTCCGGTTTGGGCTGGTCCGCTTGCAGCAGCTTTTCTTCGATGAACTGGACGCACTGGCGCAAAATCAGCGCGGGCTTGCTCAGCTGGATCACATCCAGGCCACCGCGGACCGCATTGAGGCGCTCCGGTACCACTTGCAGCGGATCGGTATTCCACTGCGAGGCAATGAATTCCACGATGCCGTCTTTGGCTTCTTCCAGCCCGGCGCGGCATTCGCGCAGCACCGCGTCCATGGCCTGGCCCACATGGCTGGGCATGTCATCGCCCTGGCCGTTGTAGCTTCGTGCATTGCGCTGGTCGCCACTGATGCCGGCCAGGGTCGCTTCCACGTAGAGCAGGGCCCCGGCGATATCCATCAGGCTTTCGCGTTCGGCGGGTGCGTTGCCGGCGACGATATCTTCCATGGCGTGGAGTTGTTCTTCCACCAGTGCCCGGGGCTGGCCCAGGCCCAGTACGGCCACGGTGTCGGCCACCTGCTTCAGGGTCAGGGTGAGCGGTTGCAGCTTGCTGGTATCGGTGTCACCACTGTGAACAAAGCTTTCCAGGGCGTCTTTGACGGTGGTCAGTTCTTCAGAAAGCGCCTGCACCACGGAGTTCATGGCCTGGGCATCCGGGCCGGTCATCCGTTGTCGTTCTTCGTTGACCAGATCATCGGAGGGCAGCGCGTCATCCAGCCGGAAACGGGCTTTTATGTCGCGGATACGCGGGCTGTCCACATCGGCCTTGGCCACGTAGTAGAGCAGGTTCTTGAGCAGTTCTGTGGGGGCGGGACGGTTCAGGCTGGCCGCGCCCTCCACGGCCAGTTCCCGCAGGTTGCGGTCCACGTGACCGAGCATCAGTTTCACTGAGGTGCCAAGGATGATGGCGTCTTCAGAGAGGCCCTCCACCAGCGCATTGCTGATGGACCACAGCGGTGCCCGTGGCGCATCGCCGGTGATCTGTTCCAGTTTGGTGAAGACCTTGGCCATGTAGCCCAGGTTTTCGCCCATGTTGTCGTTGCGCAGCACGCCGAGCAGGGCGATCTGGAACATCTGACGAACTTTTTTCGCCAGCAGGATAAAGCGCGGGTCGTTGAGCAGGTCGTCAGGAATCTGGCCCTGGCCGGTGGCGTCGGTGAGGTCCGGTTTGAACAGGGAGGTTTCCGACAACAGGGATTCACCGCGGGCGGCACGCAGGTCGTTGAGCAGCGGCAGCAGTACCACGGGCAGATCACGGCGGTTGCTGGCGACCCGGTCCAGGTACGGCGGCAATTGCAGGATCGCCCGCATCAGGGTTTCCTGGCTGTCGGTCACATTGCCCACGTTGCCCTCGAGCAGTGCCTGCGCCAGTTTTTCCATTTCCTCGGCGAGCAGCGCCGCACCGTAGAACTCCACCATCTGCAAGGTGCCGTACACCTGGTGCAGGTGGGTCTGGCAGAAACGCATACGGGTAGCGTCGTCCGGGTTGTCCACGAACGATTCCAGTGCCTGTTGCGCCTGGTTCAGGGTTTCCTGGATTTCCCCGCGAACCCAGTCCAGAGCCAGATAGTCGTGACGGTCACTCATGACGTCTCCTGTCATACTCAAACCTGCCGTCACTGCGGGCAGGTTTCTGTAATACGCAGCACGTAACATGCAGCACGCCTCATGCAGGTCATTCCTGTATGGGTGCCGCCCCAAGCGTTTTTCTTTTTCGTGCGCTGCGTGTTGCGTGCAGCTTGTTGTTTTATGTCTTATCTACAGCGCCGGAATGCCAACGTATCAGCAAAATGAATGCGTTCCAGATCCGGATGTTGCCAATCGGTCACTTCCCCGGGCCCGAGTACCAGGATGCCTCCCGGTGCGAGCCGTTCCGCCAGCCGGTTCACAATCTGGCGTTTACGCCAGCGGCGGAAGTAAATCAGCATGTTCTGACAAAAAATCAGGTCCATGTTGTTCATCGGTGCCGTGCTGAGGTCCAGCACGTTGAGCCGCGCGAAGCAGATGCGTTCGCGCAGTGCTCCGGTGATCGTTACGGTTTGCCCGTTCCCCGTGGGCTCGAAATACTTGTCCCGCAACAGTGGATCGACCTGCAATACCCGGCGCGCGGCGTATTCGCCTTTGCGGGCCTTGGCCAGGGTGGGCAGGCTGATATCGGTGGCGGTGATGCCGTAGAACAGCTTTCGCTCGCTGGCGGAAAACTGTTCGTTGATCATCATGGCGAGGGAATAAGCTTCCTCGCCGGTGGAGCACCCCACGCTCCACACATCCAGGCTGGCACCATCCGGCTGTTCGGCCATGAAGCGCTGGGTGAACTCTTCCACCAGTGCGTAGGAGCCGGGATGCCGGAAGAAGCTGGTTTCCTGAACGGTGAGACGGTCCACCAGCACCGACCATTCCATGGCCCGCGACTGGGTTGAGCCCACCATCAGGTGTTCGTAATAGGTGTCGTAGTCCTCGATGCCCAGCTCGCGCATGCGAATGTTCAAGCTGGTTTCGAGGAAGGTCTTGCGTTCGTTGGACAGCGTCATGCCGGTGCGGTCTTCAAGCAGCGCCTGCCATAGCTGGAACTGCTCCGCATCCATGGCGGGCGTGCTTTTGATCGACCAGCGATCTGTCACTGCAGCACCCATGGCACGTCTCCCGAGACCGGCTCAGGCCGGATCAGGAGTGCTCCGGCAGGCGGAAGCCGGCAACGGAGTTACGCATTTCCTGGGCCATCTCGGCCAGGTTACCAATAGACCGTGCTGTCGCAGTGGTACCGGCAGAGGTCTGTGAGGTAATTTCCTGGATCACGTTCATGGTGTTGGAAATGTGACCCGCGGAGGCTGCCTGCTGGCGCGCCGCGTTGGAGATGTTCTGGATCAGGTCCGCCAGGGTCTTGGATACGTTCTCGATTTCTTCCAGTGCCACACCCGCGTCCTGTGCCAGGCGTGCCCCTTTCACTACCTCGGCAGTGGTGGCTTCCATGGAGATAACCGCTTCGTTGGTATCGGTCTGAATGGTTTTTACCAGGGTTTCAATCTGCTTGGTTGCCGCCGCGGAACGTTCCGCCAGGCGTTGTACCTCATCCGCAACCACCGCGAAGCCCCGGCCGGCTTCGCCGGCCATGGACGCCTGAATGGCGGCGTTCAAGGCGAGGATGTTGGTCTGGTCGGCGATGTCGTTAATCAGGGATACGATGTCACCAATTTCCTGGGAGGATTCACCCAGACGCTTGATCCGTTTGGAGGTTTCCTGGATCTGTTCGCGAATGGTGTCCATGCCGTGGATGGTGGCCTGTACCACTTCGGCGCCCTTGTTGGCGATGGCTACCGCCCGTTCCGCTACCGCTGCCGATTCGGCGGCGTTGGCGGATACCTGGTCAATGGAGACCGCCATTTCGTTTACCGCGGCGGAGGCGCCGGCGATTTCCTGGGCCTGGTGCTCGGACGCTTCGGCCAGATGCATCGCCGTGGACTGGGTCTCCTGGGCCGCCGAGGCCACCTGTACCGCTGAGTTGTTGATCGTCTGTACCAGGCTGCGCAGCTGGTCAATGGAGTAGTTGATGGAGTCAGCGATGGCACCGGTGAAGTCCTCGGTTACCGTTGCCTGTACGGTCAGGTCACCGTCAGCCAGGTCGCCCAGTTCGTCGAGCAGACGCAGAATCGCCGCCTGGTTACGCTGGTTCTCACTTTCCAGTTCGTCTTTCAGCTTCGCAGCCTGGCGGTTCCGCTGGGCCATGATGATAAAGAAGAACAACACGGCCAGACCGGCGCAAACGCCACCCAGCCATACCGAGGGGAACAGCCCGCTGGTGCTGTCTTCGAACTGGTTGTTCAGGTTGGTGGATTCCTGCAGCAGGTCCTGGGAGCGACGGAAGATGGTGTCGGCCGCGTTACGTACCTGGAACAGCTCGGGGGCAGTTTCCAGGATTTCATCCACGGACTGGTTAACGAATTCGTCGAACAGGTCAGCAATTTCGGCCAGGTAATCCAGGGCGTCGGGGTCATTCACCTGGTCAATACCCATGGCGGCATCGCCTTCGATCATGCCGTTCATGACACGACCGAACAGGCTGGCATCACGGCCGAAGGAGTCCGCCGCGATCACCGCGCCGTCGCCACCTTCCAGTACCTTGGCGATGGACCGTACGATGCGCTCAGCCAGCCAGGATTGGCGCTGCGCAAAGGCAATCTGTTCCGGTTCCGCATCGGTGGCCACCAGAATTTCCACGACGCCTTCGTATTCGGCCTGCAGGGAAGGAATGGTCTGGGCCAGAGTGTCTGCCACTTCGTGCAGATCCAGTACCGTGTCTTCCCCTTTCAGGATCACGCCGGCGTTGGCGTTCACTTCATCCCACAGGGTTTGCAGGCGGGCCATGGCTTGCGGGTCGCTGACCGGCTCGTCCTTGACGTCGTCCCAGGCGGACTGGAAGCTTTTCTGGGATTTATCCAGCAATTCGAAGGCGTCGGCGTTACCGGCGGCCGCTTCCAGGGCGTTTTTGGCGATCTGCTGGGAAATTACCCGCATTTCGGAAGCGCGGGTAATGTTCTCCTGCGCCTTGTTTGCCGTGGTGGCGGACAGCAGGAAGTTGGCCAGTGCCAATAGCACAAAGATGGCAAGGCCCACATAAAGGGCAATATTCAGCGTGCCGCCGCCTGAGCCCCCCCGCAATTTTTCGAACAATGCTCCCGAATTGAACTTCATAGTCTGGCTCCTGGCCTGGCGTTCACTCTTCTTATATTCCCCGAGTTGTTCTATGCCGTTAGCCGGTACGGGCTACCTGCATAAAACGCGGGTCCTCTGCCAGCCGGGTGAGGCTGAACACGGACCAATACTCCCCTTCCCGTCGGTAGGCCCCGCGCACAAAGTTCGTGACGCTGGTGTCGCTGACCGGCAGTGATTCCACAAATTCATCAATGGGAAAATGTTGCATCCCCAGTACCTCGTCCACGGCCATGCCGGTGTAGAGGTCGTCCTGGTCCAGCACCAGCAGCCGGCGGCGCTTTTCCTGAACCGGTGAACTCTTTTCCAGAAAGCCGCTGAGATCCATGACGGTCATCAGGCGGCCCCGGACGTTGGCTACCCCTTTCATCCAGCTGCGTGCGCCGGGAATGCGGGTGTAAGCCGGCACCGAGAGGATTTCGGAAACCTCATCCAGCGGTGCCACGTATTTCTTGCCGTCGAGCACAAAGCCTACGCCACTCCAGTAGCTGACCGCATCCTGCTGCATGGGCAGATCTTTGGCCTGCTCCCGGCAGCGCTGATTGTATTCAGCCAGTTTGATGTAG
>NZ_LWFX01000901.1:0-3694 GCF_001635175.1 Alcanivorax sp. HI0083
AAGGACCTGCTCGGCCGCAGCCCCGGCGCCGACATCCTGTTCGACGTGAAATGCAGCCGCGCCCTGCCCGCCGTTATCCGCAAGAACGGCGGCCGCCCCTTGATGTACAAAACCGGGCACTCGCTGATCAAGGCCAAAATGAAGGAAAGCGGCGCCGCCCTGGCCGGTGAAATCAGCGGGCATATCTTCTTCGCCGACCGCTGGTTCGGCTGTGACGACGGCGCCTATGCCGGCGCCCGGCTACTGGAAATTCTCTCCCTGCAGGACGACACCGCCGGCCAGGTGTTCGACCAGTTTAAGACCGGCATCACCACCCCGGCGCTCTATATTGATGCCAGCGATGACAACAAGTTTGCGCTGATCGACGCCCTTATGGCCCGCGCCGAGCAGTTCGCCGGTGGCCGCCCCACCACCATCGACGGACTCCGCGTGGACTTCCCCGATGGCTGGGGGCTGGTGCGCGCCTCGAACACCACACCCTCACTGGTGGCACGCTTCGAAGGCCGCGACGAAGAGGCACTGGAACGGGTCAAAGGCCAGTTCCGCAAACACCTGCAAGCTGTGGATGAGAGCCTGACACTGCCGTTTTGATCAAGTTAGCCGCACGCAAAACGTAACAAGCGGCACGCCAGCGCGTATAATCGCCAGCATTCGTAAGGCGGAAATGGCCACAATGCCATCTCCGCCACACAGCTCGGCCCGCAGCAGAGTGCGCCGATGCAACCTGACCGCTACGATTTGGCGTGCTTGCGTGTACTGCATCGCGTGCAGGCCCCTATTCAAGGAGAAGACTCCATGGACACCAACAGTGCCCACGACACCGCCCGGATTCTGATTGAGGCGCTGCCCTACATTCAGCGTTTTTCCGGCACCACCGTGGTGATCAAATACGGCGGTAACGCCATGGAGAACGAGGAGCTGAAGAACAGCTTCGCCCGTGACGTGGTGATGATGAAACAAATCGGCATCCACCCGGTGATCGTGCACGGCGGCGGCCCCCAGATCGGCGATCTGCTGGAACGTCTGGGCAAGGAATCGAAATTTGTTCAGGGCATGCGTGTCACCGACCGGGAAACCATGGACGTGGTGCAAATGGTGCTCGGCGGCCTGGTCAATAAAGACATCGTCAACCTGATCCAGCACAACGGCGGCCAGGCCATCGGCCTCACCGGCAAGGACGGGCGCCTGATCAAGGCCCGCAAGATGGTACTCAAGGCCAGCGACGCGGACAGCCCGGAATTGCAAGCCTCGGAAATCATCGACATCGGCCACGTGGGCGAAGTGCAGGGCATCGATACCCGCATTATCGACCTGCTCGCCGGCAGCGACTTCATCCCCGTCATCGCCCCCATCGGCGTGGACGACAACGGCACCAGCTACAACATCAATGCCGACCTGGTGGCCGGCAAGGTGGCCGAAGTGCTGCGGGCAGAAAAACTGATCCTGCTCACCAACGTGGCCGGCCTGAAAGACAAACAGGGCCAGATCCTCACCGGGCTCACCACCGAACGGGTCAACAGCCTGATCAAGGACGGCACCATCTACGGCGGCATGCTGCCCAAGATCGGCTGCGCCCTGGAAGCAGTCCAAAACGGCGTCCACACCGCTCACATTATCGATGGCCGGGTGTCCCACGCGGTACTGCTGGAAATCCTCACCGACAAGGGGATCGGCACGCTGATCAGCAAAGACTAAATAGAACAGCTGCTAGCCGCTAGCTGCGAGAAAAGGCGAGAGCAAGCCGCGGCGCGGGCACTGCGGAAATTATCCGCCAAGCTTAATCTCGCAGCGCGGGCAGTGAGTTTTCGAATTAGAAAACCCGTTTCGCGCCTTGTAGCTCGAAGCTCGCAGCTGATAGCTCCGCCAGCGGCAAAGGGGATTGCCGCGAAACGCTACAACAGTGAAAAACAAAACCGCAGTAACAAGCCCGGGAACGTTGGGCGCGGTGCTTGCCTGTGATATACCTCTGGCACTCACGTTGCAGCCAGAAGCTTGTTGCTTAGAACTGGGAACGATACTTCATGACCGATAAAAAACCGTCGCGCAAAGAGCAGATTCTGCAGTCGCTCGCTCACATGCTGGAAGCCGCACCCGGTGGGCGCATTACCACCGCCGGGCTCGCGAAAGAAGTGGGGGTGTCCGAGGCGGCGCTGTACCGGCATTTTCCCAGCAAGGCGAAGATGTTCGAAGGGCTGATCAGTTTTATTGAAGAAGCCATTTTTTCGCGCATCAACCGCATTATGGAAGACGGCAAGGCCAGTGATCAGGTAGAGCAGATTCTCACCCTGCTGCTGGCGTTCACCGAGCGCAACCCGGGGATTACCCGGCTGCTCACCGGCGACGCTCTCACCGGTGAAAACGCACGCCTGCATCAGCGCATTCAACAGTTCTACGACCGGGTAGAAAGCCAGTTAAAGCAAGTGCTGCGAGATGCAGAATTCAAGGAAGGGTTGCGCACCCAGGCGACCCCGACCATCACCGCCAACCTGCTGCTGGCCGTGGCCGAAGGGCGTATTGCGCAATTTGTACGTTCCGGTTTCAGGATTAAGCCAAGCCAGGACTGGCCAGCACAATGGGCGCTGCTGCAGCCCACCCTGTTTCGCTAAGCGCTCACCACGAAGGCGGCCTCAGCCGCCTTCGTTTTGTTGCTTCTCAATCGCCTCAAGACGCTCGATAATCGGGGCGTATTGCTGGTTCGCCTGGTCGATTTCCTTGTCGAATTCCTGCAACTTGTTTTCCGCCGTTTTGATTTGCCTCTGCAGGCGATCAATCGCTTCCTTCACCGCCTCTGGCACATCCCGGCCCGCCCTTTCATTACGCGCTGCCGTGGCGATTTCGTCATCCAGCTTCATCTGCAACTGGGCAAGATTGTTCTCTTCATAGCTGATGCTCAACTCCAGCGCCTCGACCTTGCGATCGCGCGCCCGTACCGCATCTTCCGGGCCGGCATACAAGCGCAGCATGTCCCGGTCCTCGCGGGCCTGGCGAGCCCGCTGCATACGCAGGGCCTTGGCTTCTGCATCCCCCAGCGGAACCCCTTCAACCTGTTCCAGCACACGGCCGTGCTGATCCAGCAGCTGATAACCGTTACGGATCGCATCCATGGTCAGGGTTCGGTTCAGGTGCACCACACCGTCAGACGTTTGATGCCGGAAGTAGGCGCCATCCGGCATGCGCTCATTGGCGCGCTGCCCCGAGCGCGCCCACACTGACGAAGTCAGGATCAGCGCCATCAACAAGACGACGATTTTCATTATTATTGCACTCCATAACGCTCCCGGTACTCACGCATAGGCGCCACCATTGCCTGGCTGTCCGGTTGCTGTTCCAGCCAGTCGATAATATCGCTCATGGTGACGATACATCCCACTGGCACCCCCAATGCTTGTTCCACTTCCTGAATCGCCGACAGGCCCTTGCCCGCTTCGGCAGGCTCTTTAGCGCATTCCTGCCGATCCAGCGCCACCATTACCCCCGCCATGGTCGCGTCAGTCTTTTCGAACAGCGTCGCCACTTCGCGAATCGCCGTTCCCGCTGTAATCACATCATCTATCACCAGCACCCGGCCCTGCAATGGCGCACCGACCAGCCAGCCGCCCTCGCCATGGTCCTTGGCTTCCTTGCGGTTGAACGCCCAGGGGTAATCCCGGCCATGGTGCTCGGCCAGCGCCACGGACACCGCCGCTACCAGCGG
>NZ_LWFX01000902.1:0-3363 GCF_001635175.1 Alcanivorax sp. HI0083
GATCCGCTGTTCCAGCGCAAACGGCACCGCCAGCGTTAACGTCACCTGGGGGGTATGCTCCACCCGTTCTACCGCTGACAGCACCGACTCTGCCGCTGCGGCATAAGCACGCACCAGCCCCCCCGCCCCCAGCTTCACCCCACCAAAATAACGGATCACCACCACCAGTACGTCGCTCATGCCCTTGTGCTGAATGACATTGAAAATAGGCTTCCCCGCCGTTCCGGAAGGCTCGCCATCGTCATTCATTGCAGCCTGGGCCGAGGCAGGACGACCCAGCAAATAGGCGTAACAATGGTGGGACGCATCCGGATACTGCTGACGGGCCTCATCGACAACCGCCATGGCCTGCTCACGATTGCGAACCGGTCGCAGCCAGGTAATAAAGCGGCTTTTATTAATGATGATTTCGCGGTCAATCGGCGATGCTGGGACAGGGTAACCGTCGATGGCAGCCTCCGGGACAGATAGGACACAGGGCCTTATGGTAAGGTAATTGCCTCTGCGACCGAACCTCTCATTACCATGCCCATGCGCTCACACAATCAATCAGACAATCGACCGGACAGCCTGCGCCGCCGCCAACAATTAGCTATCTTCATGGCTCTGCTGGTCAGCGGTGTGGTGTTCGGCCCACTGGCCCTCGCTCACTACAACGATGGCAGCCTGTTCTTTCTGGCCCTCAGTTTGCTGCTCTGGTTAGGAGTGGGCCGGTTTATCTACCACTTGCTTGCCCCCGCAACGCAAACGGGCGACCCAAAGGCCGCCCGCGCTGAAACATCAGAGGACTGTGACGACCAGCGTCAGTGATCCAGATAGAGGTAATGCTGCCAGCTCATCATTCTCAGCAGAATCTGACGCATAACCGCCACATGATGAACATGATCTGAATAAACCGCAGCCTGGGCACTGACCCCCAGTGGAAGGGAATCCACCGCATCGCTTTTCTCGATTTCAATCACCGTCAGTGTTTCATTATCCATACGCTGAAAAGCTTCCCCACCAACAAGCTGTTGCCCTGCCGCCAGCTGGGATTCGGCAATAGTGGGTAGCACTTCAATCAGCTTGGCACTAAAGACCTGCCCCGGCAGGGAGGTAAACGTCAGCTCTGCCTCATACCCGGGTTTCAGCCGCAACAGGGATTGCTGTCGAAACGCCGCAACAAAACGACGCTCCTGATCACTAACGAAGTTGGCCAGTGGTTTCAGGGGCAGAGGCACCGCCATCATCCCCGGCAACACCGCCAATTGCGTGACAAAGCCATCGGTAGGCGCCCTGATAATGGTGTTCTCAAGATTGAACCGGGCCTCTTCCAGCTGCGCTTTAACCGCGGCTACAGAGGGATCATCACCGTCCACTTCTCCGCTCAGTTCCGTCTCAGCCTTGGCTAGCGCTGCTTTCGTCGCATCAAGATCGGCATTGGTGGCAACGACACGTTCACGCTGGGTATCAATCTGTTGCTTGCTGAATGCGGAGGCCGCTCCCTCGTAGCGCCGCAGAGTACGCACAGCCTGGTCCCGTTTTGCGGTTGCCTGGGCAACTTTCGCCCGGGCCTGCGCCACTGCCGCCACATTCCCCTGAGCCAGTTGCCCCATATCCGCCAATTGCGCTTCCAGCTGCGCCACCCTGGCTTCAAAGCGGGTACTGTCCAGCACCACCAGCGGCTCGCCCTGCTTCACCCGGGTGTTGGCTTTCACCGGAACTTCAAGCACCCGTGCCCGCACCTCAGAGACAAGCGGTGTCACCACATACACCTGGCGGACCTTGTTGGTGAACGGGTGGTTATAATTCATCAGCAGCACCAGCCCGCCCACCAGCACGATCCCGCCCAATACAGCTGTGGGGACCGTCCACTTGGTCAGCGGAACCTTGAATACCTTGAAGATAAAAATACAGATAGCGGCATAGGTCAGCAGTAACAGGGTTTCCATTAGAGACTGCCCTCCCCGTTCTGGAGACTCTTCTCTGCCACTGCCTGTTCTAGCAGGGTTAGCCGCTCGGCCTGGTCGTCCAGTTTTTCCTGAAGTGCGGAAATACGCGATTCATCCGTCGCTTGTTGTTGCTTAACCTCCTGGAAGCCCCAGCCACGCTCAGGCCGATACAGGGTGGCCCAGATCCACAGGAACGGCCACAGCACATGTAACGTAAACAAGCTCACCCACCCGGCGACATGGATCGCGTCCTGATGTGGATGATTACGACTTTTCGAAATTTCGTATGGGATATCGTGAATAGCGATGATGCCGTAAAACAGCACCAGCCCTACAAAAACCAGCAGGCCAAGGGCCACGTAACTCAACATTCCGGCCATCCTTTTTTCGTTATGAACGCGGCCCCTTCCGGCCACCCGTGTTAATGCTAGCAGAAATCCGGGTTATAGATCCTGGCCACAACCGCTGTACAAGGTGCTGTTGCGGGTCACTTTCACCTGATAGGGAAAGGCTTCACCGCTCATCACGTCTTCACAGTCCTGCTCGCTGATTTCCACTTTCAGGGAACCGGCCTCGCTGCTCGCCATATAAATGGTTTCCGTCCCTTCGGTCTTGGCGCCCGGGTTCGGGGTCGTCATGCTGTTATTACCGTAGTCCCACACAAAGACCAACCGCTTCTCCGGATAAACCGCCAGGTGCCAGCCGGGTTCGTTACCGACCGCCCAGAAGCTGGCCCCGCCGGCTTTGGCTTGCGCCTTCCCGGTGACGGGTTGGGCCGGCGCCTCGTTTGCAACACGCTCCAGCATGATTGTCATATTCTGGTTCGCTTCCTTGTCGCCCAGCTCCACCGTGTGCCGCTGAGTCGTCGTCCAGAGCAAACGCCCATTACCATCACGAATCTCGGCACGCACTGCATATGCCATCGGATGATCGTTATCGGCGAAGGACTTGTCATAGCGCAACGCGAAAGGCACCGGCACATTTCCCGGGTTATCAATATGTTGTTCCGCGATCATTCTGGCCGGGGCATCCATCCGGGATACATCTGCCAACGTTACCGTGACGGTTGCTTCCGGCGGCATTGCCATGCGCTCGCGATACATCACCTTCCCGGCGAGCACGCGCTGCTGGGCGTTTTCCTGTTTCGCTTGATCATCCGGCAAATCCGGGGCATCCGGTTCTGGCTGATCACAACCGACAAGGGCCAAAACAGCCCCCAGCATCAATGAAGGAAAAATAGCATGGGTCCTGGTTGTCATGAGCGCGTCCTCTCGTTAGGGAATATCATCAGACTCAGCGACAAAAGACCGGTTCCGCCGCATCTCACACCAGTAAAACGAAGAGAACACAAAAAAGCAGCCCTCAGGCTGCTTCTTTTTACGCTTTATTGAAAACGCCTCCGCTAGGCAGGCGTTTTTAAGCTAGACGGTCA
>NZ_LWFX01000903.1:0-1011 GCF_001635175.1 Alcanivorax sp. HI0083
GGCCGCTGGCGTACCGGTGTGACTATCGAATGGCAGGAATGGTCTGCCCTGGAAGACGAATTCGATAATGACACCATCAAGGACCAGACCGTTAGCGGGCAACCTGGCCAGCTGGAATTCCAGGACGTGATTATCCCGCGCATCGGCACCCAGTTCCGGCTGAATGAGAATTTCTCATTCACCGGGGGGGTGGCTTACAGCGAATCACCACTGGAATCCAATGCGTCGGTGGATGTGAACTACCTGGATACGGATAAATGGATCATCGGCCTCGGCGTCACCGCGGAATACAAGAAAACCCGTATTCTCGCTTTCCCGGTCCGTTTTGATCTGGCCTACCAGCACCAGATCCTCGAAGACCGCACCTTCGACATTTACGACACCCAGTCCGCCGTCTACCCGCAGCCCAGCGAGCAGGTGGAAGCCAGCGGTGAGGTGAATGTGATCAGCGGCTCCATCACCCTGAAATTTTAAGCCCGGGAGGCAAACACAATGATGCGAACGAGCGTACTTTTCGCCACCGCACTGGTGCTGACCGCCTGCGGTGGTGGTGGCAGTGAACAGACCGTGGATTACAGCGGCCGCAACAGCGGGCAGGTGTTCTACAGCTACCCGGCGGACCAGCAAACCCAGATATCGGTGCATGCGCCACTGGTGGTGCAGTTTTCCGAGGCGCCGGGCCTGGTGCTGTCGGACATTACCCTTACCGGCCCGGACGGTGCCGTTGATGTGGACATGAGCGAAGCCGATCAGGGGCGCTCCGTGGTGATCACGCCGCGCGTGCCGTTGGCCTTCAACAGCGACTATACCCTGAGCCTGAACGGCATCGACCTGGACGGTTTCAGTGACGGCACCCTGAACTTCACCACCGGCTCCGCCGGCACGGGGCCGCAGGACCAGCAGCAGAACGCGGATGAGCTGGTGATCAGCCGGCAAATGCCGTCGGGTGGCGACGACCAGCCCTTCATGGACTTCTCCACCGTTCACCTGCAATTCTCGCAGCCACTGGAT
>NZ_LWFX01000904.1:0-4894 GCF_001635175.1 Alcanivorax sp. HI0083
GTTGCCATTGAATATGACCGTAGAAACTATTTGTTGCCGGTGAAGTGTGAAGATGACGTTGCTAAAAGACTCAAAGATGCTGTGCTCGATGGGCTTGAAGAATATCTGCAGGCTGTTTTAGACGATTATGTAGGTCAAATATTGACCGATAGATACTTATTCATTGGCAGTCAATTTCTACCAGAACCAAGCATCAATCTGCGCTTAGAAATGGAGGCATTGCTATGTGTAAAGGAGAGAAAGGGTAGCGATGAGGCGGCCTCTAGAGCGGCGATGTTCCTATCTGGCTGGATATGGAGGGCTGCGTGCATGAAATCTGAAGTGCTAAGCAAAAAACTAGGGGTGATGCGTTTGCTTATGCCACCAGATGGTAGGATATCGATATTGCGATCAACAGAGAATGGTAAGTTGTTGATTTTAAAGGCTGTGGTTGCGCCGCCGCCAGGCAGAAATGTTACTCCGGGGATTTACCAAGGGGCTTCAATCGATTATGTAAAATCAACTAAGGAAATCAACCGTGTAGACTTGTCTACAAAAGAGCAGTATGAAATTGGCCTGCTTGTTAAGCCAAGTGTAAAGACCAAAAAGGAGGTTGTAGACACGGAAGTTGGTATTGAGGATGAGGGGTAGTTACATACCGTGGATAGCACTGATTTAAGCTGTGAATTGATGTCAGCCTTCAAGCTCAATAGTGTTATTGGTTTGTGGGCCTTCTGGGTACGATAACCCCGTTCCAGAACTCGTAATCGATTGTTTTAACTGGATAGCGCTATTTGGGCTCCCGTCTGTGGGGTAAAGGCCCTGTTGTGGGCTTTCAGTACTTGATAACCCGCTCTGAGTGTCGGTAATAGATATATATAGTCATAAAGTCACTTAGCCAGCCCACTTGTGAAGGCTGGTAAGTGCAGTTGGTTGAGTAACAGGCAGGCTGGACCAAACCAGCCTGCTCATGAGTAAATTTCAACCAGTGCGCTGGTACCTATGAAGAAACCATAGGTGCCAGACAATGAGAAAACGACATTCAAGCAACACCAACCTCAAACTCCACTATGAATCAGTCTGGGAGGGCTTGCCGGTACTGGCAAGGCCTGACCGTCCACTCGCGGTGAATTACCTCAAATCTATCCGGTCTACTTTGGACCGGGCCTTAAATGAGCATCCACGAACCTGTGTCATCCATTTCGTTGCTAGGCTGCCGTACGGTTGGTCAGGTCCCAAAGGGGGGCAGGCAAGCGGCTTCATCAACTCTCTTCGTTCGCAGATCAGGTGCGACTCGAAGCGTAAGCGCGGCCAGGGAAAACGGGTTCATGACTGCCATGTTCGTATGATCTGGTGTCGCGAGTTCGGTGGGGAAGGGCAGCCCCATTATCATATTGCCATTATGGTCAATAGGGATGCTTACTCCGCGTTGGGGCGTATCTTAGGTCAGCAAGAGCCGGACTTCCCCTGGTGGTTGGCGGAAGAACAAGCAGTTAGCAACATGGCAGAGCGTATTCAGCGAGCTTGGGGTCGCACTCTTGGTCTGACTGGGAGTCAAGGAATCGGTTTAGTCCATTTCCCTGATAGCCCGGTCCAGCTGATTTCAAAAGGATCGTCTATGTATACCGCGCAATATCATGAGGTGTTCAGGCGCATGAGCTACTTGGCAAAGGTGGATACCAAGCTTTATGACGATGGGTTTAGGAACTTTGGCTGTAGCCAGAGAGGAGGTGAGTAAGTTTTTACGTTGCTGCGCTATCGCATGAACGAATGACGAGGAGAATTTCATGCGATTCATGAGGCTAACAGAAGTGATACGAGATACCGGTCTTGGCCGTTCTTCGATCTACAAGCGTATTGCTGAGGGTGTATTCCCCAAGCCAGTACCGCTTGGTGGAAGAACGGTTGGCTGGGTATCTGATGAAATCGAGGCCTGGATTTTGGAGAGGATTGAGGAGAGGGATTGCCAGGAAGTGCCTCATTGACCGGCTATTGGGCTTTCGTGGTTCATGGATGGCTGCGAGGTTTTGTATCAGATGAAAGCAGGAGGGGGCTCCAATTTGTAATGGTAGACCCCGGTACCAATAGGACCGGGGAGGTTTAATGCCAATTGATCGAGACCTTGGAGCGTAGTAGGCGAGGAAAACGGGGACTATCCGAGAGGATGTTCTGCTCGGGTATCCACACACGACGTGACGGTGCTGTTACCAATAAGGCGCTAATCTTTCTTATACAGCACTGTCACTTTGCCGGCAGGTTTGTTCTTGCCTATCTCATAATCAGGGTTGAAAGTGGCGAGATTATGAGCGGCGATGCCAATCACTGAGGCAAAGCCAGTAACCTGGGTAAAGCCAGTCGGGATAGCGAAGCTGGCTAAGGAGGCCGCTCTGTATTCTGTGTACACGCGGCAACGTAGCCCTTTTTTTTCAATGGCTCCCTCGACTTTATTTACCACGGAGCTGATGTTCTTGACCGCGACAATTTGAAAGGAAGCTTTCTTGGCAATGAGTTCGGAGAGCTTTTCAGTAGTGATGTCTTCGGAGGTGTATTTTTCGATGTCAATATCTTTGCTCATTGAGTTGTCCTAGTTTGAGGAGATGATAAAACGGGCAGATTCGCTGCCCGTTCTAGTCAGCGACTGGGTCTTATTGAAGTATGATCAAAGCTCCGCTATTTGCTGTAGGGCATCTTCATAAGCAAATAGTGTGTCGAAGTTTTCGTTGTAAATTAGGTAGAGGGCGGACTGTATGTTCTCGTGTGGCGTTTCTTCGATGGTATCTTTGAATATGTTGGTATGATGCATGCTTCCGGAAAGCACCATGAAGCTTTCGTCCTCCATTACCACCCAGTCAATGGTTTCAAAGGCCCTGGCTCCTTTGTATTTCTCAAGAGTCTCCTGAGCCAGAGAGAGGGAGTCCTGGTTTTCTTTTTCAATCATCGAGATCTGGTTTTTTATGCTCCGGACCCCTCTTTCGTGATTTTCTATATCGGTTATTGATTGCTGTTTCACACGAGGCCAAACCGTGTAGCTGGAGCCGTTTTCTGTTTTCCTTTCAGTCCAAGAATTCCCGTTATCGATATGATTTTGGGCTTTCTTTAATAGTTGTTTTTCTCTCGCTATTTCTGATTCGAGTTCGTTTAACCTTTCCTGCAATGTGATCAGCCTGCTGTCGTTTTTTGCAGCATCGATCATTTCATTTGCTGTATCCCTGTAATTCTTTTCTATGTCCTTGAAATCACAGGTGTAACGAACGACATCTCGGCCCCGTTCGTCCTCAATGACAGACCAGTCTGTGCTCTCACAAAGCTTACGGTTATCCAGCGCCTGGCCAACCGTATATTCAGGGAGTAATTCAAGACGCCCCTCCCGGATGACGTCTATTTCAGAAGAGCACCCGGATAGGGCTGCCAGGGAAATGCATGCTAGGGCTGCTTTGAGGTTTTTCATGATGGTTCTCTTTTAAAATCTTTCCATGAGGTGATTGGCTTAAGCACCAACCACAATTAAGAGGAAACAGACGATCCAGACGATGAAGTACGCCAGGTTCTGCTTCAGGGCTTGGGTTCGTTGGTAGAGATAGACGGGCACCAGCCACACCCATCCACCAAATGTGCTGGTATCAGTGCCGGCTTTCTTGAGTCTCTTTTCATCCAGGAAAGACAGGGCGATATTGAGTATGAGAGTGATGTAAATGAAATGGCCGCTGGCAACGGCTTGCTCGGCACGGTACTCGCTGCTGTGAACCATGTAGGCCACAAAGTATTCCAGGGTGAGGCCGATCAGTGGGGCAAACGCCAGAATCCATACAACGGTGTTGTTGACTTTGGCTCCGGTTAGCGGCGGTGGGGTCGTATCATCAAGGTGTTCCCGAAGCTGGGTATCTTCGATGTTGGTCCAGTCCGCGAACCCCTTCTTCCAGACGGATGATCCGTGGCGTAGTGTGCCGTTGCTGATCAGGGTGATGAGATCGGTTTCAGAAACGCCCCCCTTCCTTTCTCCGTTGAGTTCGTAGAACCAGATCTCGTTCCCCGTGGTGCTGTTTTCCATTGTTCATTCCTTGTAGTGGCTGTCCTTCCATGGTTTTTAGCCAAGCACAGGTCGAGTGCTGTGCCTGGGAAGAGCGGTCTCCCCCAGGCGCTGTGTCCGTTGGTTTGGAAGGTGTGTCTCAGTTTGAGTGTTATGTAATTCAAGACTCGCAAAGTATTGCAATGCTGCACCTTGGGGGTCAAGTATTCCGGTACGACAGAGGTATGGCACTGCCGTAGCGTTGCTCTATCAGATTGATGGAGTGGGCGTGATGAGCTTCCCCGAGCGCCTGAAGGCGGCACGGTTGGCGTTGGGTCTGACCCAGGAGCAGTTGGGCGACGAGCTTCATGTGACCAAATCCACGATATCCGCTTGGGAAAATGGCCGTGATTCGCCCGGATTTCGTTTACTGCCGAAGTTGAAGGCGGTCCTCGGTGTATCGCTGGATCATCTGATCTGCGGTGATCAGGTTGAGGGTGCCTCAGAGCTGAAGTCCAAGTATGACGCCCAGGTACGTAATGACGCCGAAGCTCAACTGCTCAAGGGCTACCGGCGCCTGTCCGTTAAACGTCGCCAAGGCCTGCTGGCTATGATTGATTAGCCTGCCTGTTGTCCGGCCAGCTTCTGGCTGAGTCCCTGTGNCGACTGCGGTTGAGTATTGCCCGGTGGGGCCGACCCTTCCGGCACGAACTCCTCCACGACCTGTAACCCTTCCTCCTCCGAGTATTCGAACTGAGCGTTGAGCAGCCCTGCATGGGCTACCTTGTCCAGCTCTGTTTGGTTGATGCCCTGGTCTTCCCTGACCTTGGCCGTTTCCCTGGCGTGGCTGACGGCATCCTCCATGGATTGCTCAGCGCGCAGCGTCAGANCCACGTAGTAGATCGGTGC
>NZ_LWFX01000905.1:0-2478 GCF_001635175.1 Alcanivorax sp. HI0083
CGCCCCATGGATCACCTGTGCCGCCTGCAGCAGGATCACTTCGCACTGATCACCTATCAGCCACAGCTGAGCCACTGCGACCCCACCAGTTTCCGGCGTCTATACGACAACCTGAACCACCGCGCCTACCAGACCGCGGCGGGCTTTCTCAGCCTGCAAGTCAGCATTGCGCTGGCCGCATCCGCCGGCAACAACAGCGCAGACGGCATGCTGGAGCAGGCAGCGCTGGAACTGGAGCAGGCCCTGGCGGAAAAACGGATCGTCTCCGCTGCAGCGAGCGCCTGACATACCAGGCGACCGGAGACACACACGCTGAGAAAAACGCTCCATTTAATGCCCGTCAGGGCTTACCATTCGCCCCATGACTGAATCCCTTCCACACTGGTACCTGCTCGGTGCCGGCAACATGGGCACGCTGGCCGCCTGGTATCTGACCCGTGCCGGCCATACCGTCAGCGTCGTTACCGACAACCCGGCCCCCCCCAGCCACAAGCAACTGATCTTTGCTGACCGAAGCGCATCCCTTACCCTGCCCTGCGTCAGCCCGGCACAATTGTCCGGCTCCATCGCGCACTTACTGGTGGCCAGCAAAACGCCCTACACAGAGGCGGCCTTACGCCGGGTGGACGGCCATCTGAACAGCACCACCCAGGTACTGCGTTTCCAGAATGGCATGGGCGCGCTGGATGGCCTGCTTCCCCCCGGCACCCCTGTGCTGGAGGCCATCACCACCAGCGCCGTGAAAGGGCAGTCACCACAGCACACCATCGTGGCAGAAAACACCACCTGGCTGGGCGGTACCCAACAACCACCGGCATGGCTGGCAAGCCTGCAGCGCCACTGGCCCGACCTGCACTGGGAAACAGACATCCGCTTCGTGCAATGGAAAAAACTGGTGGCCAATGCGGTGATCAATCCGCTCACCGCCCTGCACGATGTGCCCAACGGCGCCCTCGTTGACGATCCGGCCTTGCAACAGGCAGCCCGCGCGCTATGCGCCGAGGCCGACACCCTGCTAACCGCACTGGATTCCCGCTGGCCCGGCCATTCGTTTTCCGCGGTACTGCAGGTGGCCCGCGCTACCGCTGGCAACACCTCTTCCATGCGCGCCGACCGGCAGCGCGGCGCCACCACGGAAATCGAGGCCATCAACGGCTGGCTGCTACGCCAGGCGCAACGCCACGGCCTGGACCTGCCCACCCACCGCCGTCTGGTTAAAGCCCTGACGCCTACATAAACGCACAGGCCCTCAGCGGCCGGCTCTGGTAAGCTCCCCTGCGTGCAGACCCCATTGTTCGGAGGATGAATGTCCACTCGCCACGCCACTCGCTATCCCGCGCTTTTTTTACCTGCTGCTGTCAGCCTGTTACTCGCCGCCCCGTTGCAAGGGATCGCCGGCGAACCCACTGACACAACAGACACAACGGACGCGGCCAGCGACCGTCACGCCCTCGGCACGGTCAAAGTCAGTGGCGCCCGCAACACCAGCCTGGCCGGCGAGCTGCCCACCGGCACCGTGGTGATCGACCGGGAAGCCATCGACAGCCTGCCAGCGACCAATCTGGCGGACCTGCTCGACACCGTGGGCGGCCTGCAAAGCAGTCGCCTGTATGGCATCAACGGCAGTAACGCCAGCGTGGATCTGCTCGGCTTCGGCGCCACCGGCAACCAGAACACCCTGATCCTGCTGAACGGCCGCCGACTCTCCAACATCGACCTGACCACCCCGGAACTGACCGGCATTCCCCTGGCCGCCATCGAACGCATCGAAGTACTTCCCGGTGCCGGTGCCGCCCTGTACGGCAACGGCGCCGTGGGCGGCGTGGTCAACATCGTCACCCGCCGCAGCTACCGCAACAGCGCCGGGCTGGAAATCAACAGCGGCAGTTACAACAGCCTCGGGGGCAACGGCTACGCCACCGGTAACCACGGCAACCTGAGCGGTGCGGTGGCGCTGAGCACCCTGGACAGCGATGGCTATCGCGACAACAACGCCCTGCGTAACGACAGCGCCTTCGCTGACCTGCGCTACCAGCAGGACCGTGTTGAAGCCTATTTCACCGCCAATGGCACCCGGCAGTCCCAGGGCCTGCCGGGAGGCCGCGACCCCAAGGAATTCAACAATGATCCGCAAGGCGCCGACACCCCCGACGACGACGCGGAGCAGGAAAGTTACTGGTTGATGCCCGGCCTGCGCATCGCCATGGCCGGCAACACCGCGCTCACCCTGGACGCCAGCCGCCGCCGCCAAACCCAGGAATACCGCTACCCCTCCAGCGGTTTCAACGGCGAGTCAGTGGTGGACAGCTACAGCTTCACTCCCAAGCTGGAAGGTCAGACCGCCACCGGCAGTGCCGTGCATAACTGGACGCTGGGCATGGATCTGCACGAATACGATTACACCAGCCGGACCAATTTCGGCGACCGGGAACTGGAACAAAGCCAACGCGCCTGGTATCTGCACAACCTGGTCAGCCT
>NZ_LWFX01000906.1:0-2368 GCF_001635175.1 Alcanivorax sp. HI0083
CTGGGCCATGTTGCGACCCTGGTGCGGGCCGCCAAGCGGTTCCCCAGCTATCGCCAGCGCTTGCTTGGGCGAGCGTTACGCATCGCCCAGCAAGCACTGGCCTGCAATGCAGAGAATCGCCGGGCGATTCGCTGGCTTGGGGTGATCTGGTGGCAACTGGGTGAGCGGCGTCGGGGCAGGGCACTGCTTTATGCGGCAGAAGTGAAAGTCAGGCGTAGCGTGTATTGAATTAGCGTTGGAGAGGAAGGGGCGTCAGAAAATCCTTTTGATCTTTTCAGGGCGGGGCCGAGGGCCCCGCTGCTTTCAATTTTGTCCTGCCGCTAAATCCGGTTACTTCTCACCCTTCCCGTAAGCCCGCAAAAACATATCTACCACTTGTTCGGCATGGGGCTGCGCTTCACGGCTCGTCATTGGCTTGTTACAGCCAATAATGACACGCATATGCTCACAGCCTTGTAGCAGGCTGAAGAAATTCTCCGCCGCCTGTTTGGGGTTGTCTGCCTGCAATCGCCCTGCGCTATTGCCGTTGCGCACCAGGTTTTCCATGGCGGCGATGGTACGCTGGGGGCCTGCTTCAAAAAACAGCCGTGACATGGCCGGGTCCTGTGTAGCCAGGCTGCTCATCAGTCGCTGTAACTCGATCACTTCGTCGGTATGGATCAATTCGAGAAACGCCAGGCCAATCTTGGTCAGAGTGGCGCGAATAGGCAGGTCTGGCTCCAGTTCGAAGATCGGCATGGGCAGCAGGTTGTGGCATTTCGCCTCAATGGCTGACGAAAATAACGTTTCCTTGTCACTGAAATGGCTATACACCGTGAGTTTGGAAACGCCAGCCTGTTTCGCCACGGCATCCATGCTGGTGCCGACAAAGCCCTGTGACAGGAACAGCGTTTTGGCTGCCTCAAGGATGGCGGTGCGTTTCGCCGGGTCTTTGGGGCGTCCGCGTGGGTTGGGCTGATCTGGAGAGGCAGAGTCGGTCATATTTCAATACTGGACGGTTCAGTTTAATAAAATTACTATACTGGCGAGTATAGCATGCCGGCAAGCCAAGACCGGCACAATCCGCCAACTTACCGGGCGGATCCGTCTAAAGAGGTGGGGTCAATGAGGGAGCCAGTCATGTTTCGTTCTGTATTGCTGTCGAGAGTGCTGTCGGGGCTGATCGTCACGGGAATGGCGGCGGGGGCGTTGGCCCTGCAGGGTTGTTCCGATTCTGAGCCGGAAGACAAGGCACCTGCCCGCCCGGCGCTGGTGGCCCAGCCCTTGTCGGCGGATGCCAGCCAAGATGTGTTTCCCGGGGAAATTCGTGCCCGTTATGAGCCGGAACTGGGTTTTCGTATTGGCGGCAAAATCAGTCAGCGGCTGGTGGATGTGGGGGACCGGGTCAGCGAAGGCACGGTACTTGCCAAACTGGATACCGATGATGTGAGCCTGCGCCTGGATGCGGCTCGGGCGCAAATGGCCTCTGCCCAGGCTGACCACAAGCTGGCCAGCAGCGAACTGGAACGATACCGCGAGCTGATGGAGCGCAATGTGATCAGCCGCTCCCAGTTCGATTCCTTTGAAAGCCGTTATGACGCCAGCGTGGCGCAATTGCGGCAGGCCCGGGCCAATCTGAACGTGGCTCGCAATCAGGCGGACTATGCCTCCTTGAAGGCTCCCCGCGACGGCGTTATCGCCCAGCGTCTGGCGGAGGCCGGCCAGGTCGTTGCTGCCGGGCAGGCAGTGTTTGTGCTGGCGGTCGATGGCGACCGGGAAGTGCGGATCGATCTGCCCGAGCAGGATGTGGGGCGCTTCAAGATCGGCATGCCGGTGGCCATTGAATTGTGGTCGCGTCCCGGCCAGGTATTCGAAGGCAAGATTCGGGAATTGTCGCCTGCGGCGGACCCTCGCTCGCGCACATTTGAAGCCCGTGTGGCGTTCGAGAATATGGATGTCGGGGCGGACCTGGGTCAGTCTGCCCGGGTGTTTGTCAGCGGTGGGGATAATGCCGGGGTACTCAGTATCCCGCTGTCTGCGCTCACCGCCGAGGAGGGAGAAACCTACGTCTGGGTGGTGAATCCGGACGCGCTTACCCTGCATAAAACATCCGTGGAAGTGGGGCCGTACCAGGAGCAGGTGGTACCGGTGCTCAGCGGTCTGCAGCCGCAGGATTGGGTGGTGACCGCCGGCACGCATCTGCTGCGTGAAGGGCAGGCGGTGATCCCGGTGGATCGTCAGAATCGTCAGCTCGATTTGCAACAGACTGTCGCGGCGGTACAGCCCGAGCCCGCAGAGGCTGACGCCGCAAGCGCAGAGCCAGGCAGCGATGCCGATGCGGCGCCCAGTGCAGACGCGGATCAATAGGGGAGTATGACCATGTCGTTCA
>NZ_LWFX01000907.1:0-16829 GCF_001635175.1 Alcanivorax sp. HI0083
AGCCGCGATGAGCCAAAAAAAAGGAGCCCGAAGGCTCCTTTCTTTGCGAAGGCGGTGGATCAGCCTTCCTTCAGGGCGGTGGTGATATCCAGCACCGCGCCTTTGCCGTCGCCGAACAACATCAGGGTGTTGTCCTTGGCGAACAGCGGGTTGGGCAGGCCGGCAAAGCCGGCGCTCAGAGAGCGTTTGACCACAACTACGGTCTTGGCCTTGTCCACGTTGAGGATGGGCATGCCGTAAATCGGGCTGCCTTTGTCTTCGCGGGCCATGGGGTTGGTTACGTCGTTGGCGCCCAGCACGATGGCTACGTCGGTCTGCTCGAAGGTCGGGTTGATCTGGTCCATGTCCTTGAGCTGGTCGTAGGGGACTTCGGCTTCGGCCAGCAGTACGTTCATGTGGCCAGGCATGCGGCCAGCAACCGGGTGAATCGCGTATTCCACCTCGATACCGGCGGCTTCCATGGTGTCAGCCAGTTCACGTACAGCATGCTGCGCCTGTGCCATTGCCAGACCAAAGCCGGGTACAATAACGACGCGTCGTGCGGTTTCCAGCATCATTGCGACTTCGTCTGCGGAGGTGGATTTCACCTTGCCGGCGTAGACTTCGTCTTCGTCCACGGCGTCGCCTGCTTCCGCCATTACACCAAAGAGCACATTGGTGAGAGAGCGATTCATGGCTTTACACATGATGCTGGTCAGGATCAGGCCGGATGCGCCTACCAGGGAACCGGTAATGATCAGGGCGCTGTTGCCCATGACGAAACCGGCCGCAGAGGCTGCCACACCGGAGTAGGAGTTCAGCAGGGCGATCACAACAGGCATGTCTGCACCGCCAATCGGCAGCACCAGGAACAGGCCCAGCACCATGGCTGCTGCCACCAGGCTCCAGAACACCATTTCGTTACCCGGGTTAACCACCAGGTAACCGATACCGACGAGAGAACCGATAAACAGGATGGCGTTAACCAGTTTCATGCCGGGGAAGCCCATGGGCTTGCCGTCGATGAGCTCCTGCAGCTTGGCAAACGCCACAAGAGAACCGGTCAGGGTAACAGCACCAATCAATACGGCCGCGCCGGTGGCGATGATGGATACCGTATCGTTGGCGGAACCACGGAAGAATTCCGCTGAGGCAACAGCAAAGGAGGCACCGCCACCAAAACCGTTGAGCAGCGCAATCATCTGCGGCATGGAGGTCATCTGAACCTTCTTGGCCATGATGGCGCCAATCAGGCCACCGACAACGACGCCGGCAATGATCACTTCGTAGGTAACGATATGCTCGTTGAGCAGGGTTACCACGGCGGCCACGCCCATACCGGCTGCTGCCAGCAGGTTACCGCGTACCGCTGTTTTCGGCTTGGTCAGCCCCTTGATGCCCAGCACAAACAGGCAGGCAGAAATCAAGTAGGCGATATCAATCCAGTTCTGAGAAACGTGCATGGTTTACTTCCTCTTGAACATCGCCAGCATTCGATTGGTGACCATAAAGCCGCCAATCACGTTAATGGTGGCCAGAACCACCGCGGCAAAGCCCAGCACATTGATCAACATGCCGGAATCAGACCCGGCCGCAATCAAGGCGCCCACCACGGTGATACCGGAAATCGCGTTGGAACCGGACATCAGCGGGGTGTGCAGGGTCGGCGGAACTTTGGTGATCAGCTCCACACCGAGGAAGATCGCCAGCACAAACAGGGTAAGTTGGGCTACGAAATCCATTACTTTTCCTCCTTGCTGTCCGCGTCGGACGCTTCTTCCGCGGCTTCCGGCTCAGGCTTGGCCAGAGCGGGGAGACCCAGAATGTCGCGCAGACGGGCTTGGGGAACGTCGCCATCGTGACTGATCACTGTTTCGGCAACGATTTCGTCTTCGAAATCCAGCTGCAGCTCGCCGTTATCGTCGATCAGCAGGTTAAGCAGGTTTTCCATGTTCTTGCCAAACATCTGGCTGGCATGGAACGCCACAGAGGAGGGCACGTTTTCCGGACCGATGATGGTCACGCCGTGCTTCACTACTGTTTTGCCGGACTCGGTCAGTTCGCAGTTGCCGCCACGCTCAGCAGCCAGATCCACAATAATGGAGCCGGGCTTCATGGCTTTCACCATGTCTTCGGTGACCAGGATCGGGCTCTTGGCGCCGGGAACGGCCGCGGTGGTGACGATCACGTCCATTTCCTTCACGACTTCGGTCATCAGCTCACGCTGACGCTTGAGGAAGTCTTCGCCCTGGGCCTTGGCGTAACCGCCGGAGCCTTCCGCTTCGCCGGTATCCAGATCAAGCTCGACCGGCTTGGCGCCAACAGACAGGATCTGTTCACGGGCAGCAGGGCGAACGTCGTAGGCCTCAACGACTGCACCCAGGCGCTTGGCGGTGGCACAGGCCTGCAGACCAGCAACACCGGCACCCATGATGAACACGCGTGACGGCTTCATGGTGCCGGCAGCGGTCATGTTCATGGGGAACATGCGTTGGGATTCGGTCGCGGCGAGCAGCACGCACTTGTAACCTGCGATCATGGCCATGGAAGACAGCACATCCATGGCCTGGGCGCGGGTAATACGCGGTACCAGCTCAAGCGCCAGGCCGGAAACTTTCTTTTCCGCCAGGGACTGGGCAAATTGCGGGTTAGCCAAAGGGTCGGTCATACCGATCAGCACCTGGCCTTCCTTCAGTTTGTTCAGATCCTCGTCACCGTTCTTGATGTTGCTGCCGGGTGTTTGCACCTGCAGAACAACCTGAGCGGAAGAGAATACCTCATCGCGATCAACCAGCTTGGCTCCGGCAGCTTCATAAGTGCTGTCCGGATAACCGGCAATATCGCCGGCGCCGCGCTCGATGATGATCTCGATACCTTGTTTTTTCAGCAGTGCGCTGACATTGGCAGGCGTTAAAGCAACGCGCTGCTCGCCAGGGCAGATTTCTTTGGGAACACCGATAATCACCTGCGTTACCCCCGTCTGTGGTTCGCAAATAATTGGCTATTCAGGAGGGAGGATATTGGCAACCCGAAACCTCTGAAAGCCTCGAAAAACGGCCGGTTCAGGTGAACCGGCCGATGAGCAGGGTGCTAACCTTATTGTGCACGTGCCAGCTTGGCAAATGACAAATGGTTATCGCACCGATAAGTGGGTGATAAATGAGCGTTTTGGCCTGTCAGCACCTGTAATCATGGGAATTACCCGCCCGGACTGATCGTTTTTCGATCAACAAGGGCGATATCGTCCTCTTCTTGCATGTGAATGAAAGGCTCAAGGATGGTGTTGCCACGGACCTCCGACTCGATTACATGCAAAAAGGTGTATGCGCCAAGCAGCTTGCGGGCCAGGAAGATAAATTCCTTGGGGGGTACATCGAAATGCACTGAGAGGGCATTGCGGCCGGCACGATTCATGATGCGACTGGGCAGGTTGCTCCTGCCCCAGCAGTACTCGCCATTCTCATTGAGCACGGCGGCCGGGGGCGGGAAACGGTCCGGGTCCTGCAACACTTCAACCGCTTCGAAGCAGAGTTCGGAGAACTCCTCGAGCAATTTGCGCGGGGCGTTACGGGCCAGGAAATCCAGGGCGTTGAGCGCCCGGATCAGCCGGTCAGTGTCATGGTAGAAGGAGGCGCGAATCATTTCCCGGCCCGGGCCAAGCACTTCGTTGTCGAAATCACGGATGGCGCCGAAATCCAGCAGCACGATCTGGTCTTGCTCCGGGGTTTCCCCAATACGCAGCAGGTAGTTGCCGAAATTCGGGTCCGTTTGCATCTTGTTCCATTCGAACACTTCCCGGCAGCACAGCTCCATGATGGCGCGGCCGATAAAGTTGCGGCGGGTCTGGGACAGCTCAAGGACGGCGGGATCGTTGACGCCAATACCACGCTCGAAGGTCATGCACATGATGTTGTGGGTGGAGAATTCCGGAATAATTTCCGGCACCACGAAACGCGTGTCATCGGCCAACGCGGCGCGAAAATGGCGGGTGGTGTGGGCTTCAAGATCATAATCCACTTCACGCTTGAGCATCTCGCGCACTTCATCGAGCCACATATTAAATTGCTCGGTCATGGGCACCAGTCGGCTCAACTTCAACAGGCGCACCAGCGCACGCATGTCGGAATCAATCGCGTCAGCCACGCCGGGATACTGGATCTTCAGACACAGTTCCTTGCCATCTGACTTGCGCACCGCCTTGTGGACCTGCGCCAGCGAAGCGGCCCCCAGTGGCTGCTCTTCAATCTCAAGCTCAGCCAGTTTAACTTCACCGAGCTGGCGTTTGAGGTGTCTCTCGATGGCGGGCCATTCCAGTGCCGTTGTCTGGTTTTCCAGTGTATGCAGTGCCGTGGTGACCTCTTCTGGCAGGAAGTGCTCGCCGAACAACGCCATCATCTGGCCAATTTTCACCACCGAGCCTTTCAGGCTGCCCAGCTCTTCAACCAGCTCCTGAGCACGGGCAGACAAGATTTCCTTGCGCCGGTCATCACGCTTGTCTTTAGCGGTGAACAGTGTCCCTGCGCTGGCGGTAGCGTACTTGGCGCCAGCCAGAAAGCCGGCTTTGGCCATGGAGAAGCGTCGCTCCACAGAACCTGTTTTAACCCGTTTTACTGTTTTACGTGCCATAGTCGCGAGGAAACTCCATTTGCCATCCTGAAAGCCGGTGGCATTCTAGCCCGTATTACCAAGCGGGTCATTGTCCCAAGGAGATAACAAATGGCGAGAACCTGGGTGTTATTGCGAGGCCTGGTTCGTGAAAAGCGGCATTGGGAGACGTTCCCGGAGCAGTTTCAGGCGGCGGTGCCACAGGACACGGTGATTACACTGGACCTGCCCGGTAACGGTGAATTCTGGCAGGAACGCAGCCCGACGCGGATTGCGGCCATGGTGGCCCATGCCCGCGAACAACTGCACGCCCAAGGACGCAGTGGCCCTTATCATGTGGTGGCGCTGTCGCTGGGGGCGATGATGGCGGTGCAGTGGCTTTGCCAGGCGCCCCATGAAATCGCGTTTGCCGGCCTGATCAACACCAGTGCCAGTCGTTTCAGTCCTTTTTGGCAGCGCTTGCGACCCATGAATTACCGCCGACTGTTGCGAGAGGCCGTGCTTAGCCGCGACACCCTGCGCAAAGAGACCGCCATCCTCGAGATTACCTCGAATATGCGCGAACGTGATTTTCTGCACGCCCTGGCGGAAAAATGGGCTGACTATGCCGCCTCGCAGCCGGTTTCGCTCAGTAACAGCCTGCGCCAGCTTCTGGCTGCCATGCGTTTCCGGGCACCGGTGGCGCTGCCGGATTCAGTGCCGGTAATCATTGTTAACGGGCAAGGGGATCGCCTGGTCAGCCCCAGCTGCTCCCGGCGGCTGGCCGCCGCCTGGCAGCTGCCACTGAAAATGCATGCTGAAGCGGGGCATGATCTGCCTCTGGATGCACCTCAGTGGCTTATCAATACGTTACTCGAGGGGGTAACAGATTCCGCTGTTTAGTGTATTGACCGCAACCGCCTGCTAACCTAAGTTCTATTCAGAACCCGTGAGTTCTGACATGGGTTCTGAATAGAACAATAATCAAGAGGTATGCATGGCAACGCCGCAGGAATTAACCCGTTTTGCAAAAGGTCCACAGTCACCCCAGGAAAGGATCTGGTGGGACCGCTATTCCCACGACAAGCTCAATGCCTGGCGTCAGGTGCAGGATCCGCTGGCCGATCGCTGCGCCGCACAGATTAAATTCACCCGCCCGTCCGGGTTGCTTGATGAAGTGGAGCGGCGGGCTGAAACGGAAGGGGGAGATTTCCAGGCCTTTCTGGATCATTGCTATACGGTACCGAGCTGGGTGGATTTCGAGGAAATGGAGCTGGGCCGGCGCATGTATCGTCGCAATGGGGCGCTACAGGGGCTAGTGCTGATGTGCTCCAGCCTGGTCGAAGGGTACGCCCACAACAAGCCCTCCCAGGTGCTGGTGGCCACCGGACGACTACAGAAGGATGTATCCCGGCGGATCTATGAAACCGGGCAGATGCTGCACAACATCGTCGGGGATGACGGCATTCGGCCCGGCGGGCTGGGGCACCGAACCCTGATGGAAGTCCGGCTGCTACATGCGGCGGTCCGGCAATTCCTGGCCAATAATCCGCGCTGGGACAATGAAAAGTATGACCTGCCGATCAATCAGGAAGACATGGCCGGTACGGTGCTGGAGTTTGATTTTATGGTGGTCCGGGGGCTCAAGCGTCTCGGGCTGCCGATTTCCAGGCGCGAACATGAGTCCATGCATTATTTCTGGCGCTATGCCGGATATTTGCTGGGCGTGAATGAGGCCTTGCTGACCAGCACACTGGAAGAGCAGAGCGTGCTGGCTATGCAGCTGACTTCGCATCTCTATGATCCCACGCCGGACAGTGAATCCCTGGCCAAGGCCTTGCTCAAGGACATGTCCGGCAAGCCGCCCTTTAATCTTTCCTATGATGTACTGCTGGCGTTCAGTCGCTACCTGATCGGTGACCAGGTGGCAGATGATCTGAATATTCACAGCACCATTCCTGCCTCTGCCGCCGTCAGGGTGGTGAAGACGGCGATCACCACAGCCAGTTTCGGCTTGCGCTTGTTGCCGGACCCGGCCAAGCGGGCACTGGAAGGCTTTAATCACCAGCTGGGCAGGCGCACCCTGAAAGCTGGACTGGGCGATAACCCGGCACGATGGGGCTTTAAGGCACTGGCCTGACGAGTACGCTGTTAGCATCGCGATGTGGCCAAGGCGCGCCACAAAAAAACCGGCTATAAAGCCGGTTTTTATTTCCATGGTCTGTGCGTTGGCTGAAATCAGCCTTTGCGGGCAACCTGGTTTTCCCGCAGCAAATCCATGTAATCCACCAGAATTTCACCAGTTTCGCGAACGTAGGGGTCTTCGTCCATGGCTTCATCATGGCTTTCCGGATCCAGCGCCCGCTGTTCTTCCAGGGTGCGCAGCTCCTTGATGCTCTCAAGGGGATCTTCATCGCGGGCCTGACGGCGGCTGTTTTCGATGGCCAGCCGTTCCTTGTCGAACTCGGTCTGTATTTGCGTGCGCGTTTTTTCGTTCAGTGAGAGCTCCGTTCGGTTACGGTTCACGTCGAGCAGTTTGCGCAGGGAATGCACGTAGACAAATTCCGGGTCGCTATCCGTGCGTTCTTCATGGCGCTGGCGCAGTTGTGGCAGGAAAGGCACCAGATCCGTGACACGCTGGAAATTGGCCGATTTGATTTCATCCCAGGGCAGGGCGTTAGGCAGTGAGCTTTCCCCCACGTCGTCCTTGTCTACCAGGGAGGGCAAATCCACATCCGGCACGATGCCCAGGTTCTGGTTGCTGGAGCCCGACACCCGATAGAACTTGGCATTGGTCATCTTCAGCTTGCCATGATTGAGATCCAGCAGGGTTTGCACGGTGCCTTTGCCGTATGTCTGGTCGCCGACGATCAGCGCGCGGCCATAGTCCTGCATGGCGCCCGCAAAAATCTCCGATGCCGAGGCGCTGTAGCGGTTCACCATAACAGCCATGGGGCCGGCGTACAGGACGCCGGGGAATTTGTCGCCTTCGACGCTGACCCTGCCACTGGATTCGCGAACCTGTACGGTGGGGCCCCGATTAATAAACAGGCTGACCAGCTTGTTAACTTCCAGCAGCGAGCCGCCGCCGTTGTTACGCAGGTCGATGACCAGGCCATCGATATTTTCCTTGCGCAGCTCCACCAGCAGTTTGGCCACATCGCTGGTGGTGCTGGTGTATTTCGGGTCGCCGCGGTGGTAGGCGTCGAAATCCAGATAGAACGCGGGGATTTCGATAATGCCCAGTTTCAGGTCCTGACCATTGCGATCAACGTGAATAATGTCTTTCTTGGCGGCCTGTTCTTCCAGTACCACCTTGTTGCGCACAATGGTGATGGTGCGAGTGTCATGCTCGCTGGGGCTGGCGGCGGGGATAATTTCCAGATTGACTTTGGTGCCCTTGGGGCCACGGATCTGGTCGACCACTTCATCCAGGCGCAAGCCGATCACTGGAACCGGCTCTTCTTCATCCTGGGAGACACCCACGATGCGATCCGCAGGCTTCAGTTGGCCGCCCTTGGCTGCTGGACCACCAGGCACCAGACGCACCACCTTGGTGTAGCCGTCTTCGTATTGCAGTACCGCACCAATGCCTTCCAGTGAGCGGCTCATGCTGATATCGAAGTTTTTTGAATTGTGCGGGGTGAAGTAGGTGGTGTGGGGATCAAATGTCTGCGTCAGCGCATTCATGTACACCTGGAATACATCCTCAGGGGTATTCTGCCTGATCCGCTTCAACTGGCTTTCGTAGCGACGAGTGAGCCGCGTTTCGATATCTTCCGCGCTGGAATCGTTGAGGCGCATGGAGAGCACCGCATTTTTCAGCTGGCGCTGCCAGATTTCATCCAGCGCCGCCTTGTCCTTGGCCCAGGGGGCATCCTCACGATCCACTCTTACCGACTCTTCGCTGTCGAAGGTCAGCGAATCCAGGTCATTGGCGATGGTTTCCAGTGACCAGGTCAGGCGCTCTTCCAGGCGCTGCTGGAAGCGATTGAAAATGGTATAGCCGCCTTCCAGCTGACCCT
Source organism: Alcanivorax sp. HI0083 (assembly GCF_001635175.1). Taxonomy (NCBI): domain Bacteria; kingdom Pseudomonadati; phylum Pseudomonadota; class Gammaproteobacteria; order Oceanospirillales; family Alcanivoracaceae; genus Alcanivorax; species Alcanivorax sp. HI0083. The sequence continues at coordinate 8,589 of NZ_LWFX01000907.1, forward strand.
TGCGCAGCTGGTCATCCAGGATCTCGTTATAGCGCTGGAAGTCCTTGATGTCGGACGCCAGGAAATACAGACGATTGGGATCCAGGTCTTTCAGGTAGCGCTGCAGCACCTGTTCAGAAAGCTGATCGTCGAAATCCAGCTGGCGATAGTGATACTTGAGCTTGTCAGCAATTTCTTCAGCCGCTTCCAGTTGCTCTTCCGTCGGCTTCAGGTCGCCCTGAATATCCGGCGATGAGTCGTGAAGGGCGCCGCCGCCTTTGATTGCCCCACCCAGCAACAACAGGGCAAGGGCAAGAGGGAACAGCTTACGGAGTAATGACATACTGGCTCTCAAACAGTTTTTTTCAGTATAGCCGACAGCCCGGGAGCGGTCATTCAGGGTTGAATCGCCGGCTATCGGTGTAGACTATCGTGATGGCACGAAGTTGCAGTGCCTGGCGCCGTCTATCGGCGTAATTCTATGACCCTAGCGCACGGGAGATACTTTGCACAGACTGTTCAGCCTGTTTTTCCTGGCGGGTATCGCCGGGGCTGTGATCCAGCTCATGGCCGGGGACATGGAGGCACCGGGGCGCCTTATCAATGCCCTGTGGGAATCCGCTGATCTGGCAGTTGAAGTGAGCTTGGGCTTGATCGGGGTGCTGGCCCTGTGGAGCGGCCTGTTTCGCCTGGCGGAAGCCAGCCGACTGGCCGATCGGGTGTCCGGCTGGGTGACGCCGGTGCTGGCCCGTGTCATGCCAGGCATTGCCCGAACCCCGGAAGCCGCCGCTCCGGTGTCCATGAACCTGGCGGCCAACATGCTGGGGCTGGATAACGCCGCGACGCCACTGGGCCTCAAGGCCATGGAGTCACTGCAGAAAGACAACCCGTCCCCGCGCAGCGCCACCAACAGCCAGATCATGTTTCTGGTGCTCAATACGTCATCGGTGACTTTGGTTCCGGTCACGGTACTGCTTTTTCGCGCCCAGCAAGGCGCAGAAGACCCGGCGTTGGTGTATCTGCCTTTGCTGATGGCAACCACCATTTCCACCCTGGTAGGCGTGATTGTGACCGCCAGGGTGCAAAAGCTTCCCCTTGCCAGCCCGCTATTGCTCACGGTAATGGGACTCTGGCTGGCGGTGCTGGGTTTGCTTGGCGCCGTTGTTTTACTGGCCCCGGCAGAGGCCGCCAACACCTTCGCCAGCCTGCTGGGCAATGGCATTCTTCTGCTTGTCTTGAGTGTGTTCTTTATCGCCGCCTGGCGGTCCGGGGTGGATAGCTACGATGCCTTTGTCGAAGGGGCAAAGGAGGGCTTCACGCTTGCGGTGAAAATCATTCCTTACCTGGTGGCCATGCTGGCAGCCATTGCCATGCTGCGGGCCGGGGGCGTGCTGGGCTTGTTTCTGGACGGCATTCGCAGCGGGGTTGGCGTGCTTGGGCTGGACACCCGCTTTGTGGATGCACTGCCCGTGGCACTGCTTAAGCCCTTGAGCGGTTCCGGGGCGCGGGCCGCCATGGTGGATGTGATGCAGACCCATGGGGTGGATTCGCTGGCCGGGCGGATGGCGGCGGTGATGCAGGGCTCTACGGAAACCACCTTTTATGTGTTGACCGTGTATTTCGGCAGTGTCGGCATCCGTGATTTCCGTTATGCGCTGTGGTGCGGGCTTGCGGCAGATGCCGCCGGCCTGGTCAGCGCCATTTTCCTGAGCTACCTGTTTTTTGCCTGAACGGCATGGTCAGGAACAATATAACGGAAGGTCAGGTTGATACGCGGGGCCGGGCGGTTGCGGCGGCGGGGCAGGGCGTGTTCGAAGCTGGCCTGCACGCCCGGCGACATCAACAAAAGATCGTCATGATGTAGTGGCACACTCAGGCACTGGCGCTGGCTGCCCGGGCCTTTCGGCCGAAAAGTCAGCTCCCGGCAAGCGCCCAGATTGTAGGACGCCACCCAAGGTGTATGGCCCAGCTCCGGTTCGTTATCGCTGTGATAACCCATGCAGTCGTCACCATTACGGTACAGATTGGCCAGCACACTGTTAAAGGTTTTTCCGGTCACTTGCTCGACAGCTGTCTTGATCGGTAATAGTGCAGTAGGCCAGCCCGCTGCCGTGTGCGTATGCCCGGAATAGCGATAGCGCAGCCCGGCATTGCCATGCCAGGCGGTTAACCGCGGGACTGGGTGCTGCCGCCCATACACGGTAACCTTGGGTTGTTGCCAATCCAGAGTCTGGCTTAACGTAGCCAGCAGTCGGTCTGCTTGGGGTGGCCCCATCAAACCCGCCCAGTGATGCAGCTGCGCATTGCTACTGAGGTCGATAAGGGAAGCAGTTTGCCGAGCCTGAGGCCCGGTTGTCGGTAAACACATAACGGCTCTATAAAGATTGCCGGCCGCTGCCGGCGAGGATGATCAGGGAAACATCATGCTGCATATCTTTCGAATCGAAAATGGTGTCCTGCGCGAAAAGGATGTGGACACCATCATGCCGTCCCTGGCAGAAGACGGCAGCTGGATCGACCTGGTTGATGCCGAGGAAGACGAGCGGAACCTGGTCCAGCAATTTCTCCAGGCGGAACTGCCCGATTCCGACGACATGGAAGAAATTGAAGCCTCGGCCCGCTTTTTCAGTGATGAGCAGGGGCTCCACGTTCACTCCCTGTTCCTGTTCCAGTCGGAAGGTCGGGCCCGGACTTCCACGGTGGCCTTTGTGGTACAGGAAGGGCGGCTGCTCTCGTTCCGCGATTCCCGGTTGCCGGATTTCCGCTTGCTGCGCCTGCGTGTGCGGCGGGGCTGGGTCAAGGTATCGCAACCCCTGGACATCCTGCTGAGTATTCTCGACCAGAAAGTGGAAAATCTGGCGGATGCCCTGGAAGACGTGCACCGGGACCTGGAAAAAGTCGGCTATAGCGTGCTTGAAGAAGAAAACGGGGAGCTGGAAGAGGACATTGAACGCCTGGCACAGCTGGAAGATACCAACGGGAAAATCCGCCTGTGTCTGATGGATACCCAGCGATCCATCTCGTTTATTCAGCGCTATGTGCGATCGGACAAGGTGCGCCGGCGTACCTGTGCGGAAATCCAGCATGACCTGGATACCCTGCTGTCACACACGACTTTCCTGTTCGACAAGATCAACTTCCTGATGGATGCAGCCCAGGGCTTCATCAATATCCAGCAGAATCAGATCATCAAGATCTTTTCCATCGCGGCGGTGGTGTTCCTGCCGCCCACCATGATTGCCAGCATTTACGGAATGAACTTCGAGGTCATGCCGGAGCTGGATTTCCGCTTTGGGTACCCCATGGCCATTGGGCTGATGGTGCTGTCCGGCATGGCGCCGTACTGGTATTTCAAACGAAAGGGCTGGTTATAGCGGGTGGCCTGATCTTTGGTGAAAGGCGGCGTCGGGCGTCAGGATTGCAACGCCCAGCCACTCGCCGTTTCAGATGCCTTGCCTTCTGCGGCCAGCTTGATCAGATGAGCACTTAACGAAAGCTGTGCCACTCCGTGCAAAAAGGCTGGCACATCGTCATATACCGCCGTCACCAGTGTTGCCAATGGTTGCGCCGTTGCCGTCAGGCAGTCGACTACCTTGTCTTCTCGTTTCTGCCGGTGGGCCAGGGTTTGTGAAAGGGTGTCTTCCGGTTGGCTGATGACATCGCCATGACCTGGAGCCATCAGGGTAATGCCCCGATTTTGCAGTTTTCTCAGCGAAGCAAAGTACGCCTGCATGGAGCCAGAAGGGGGGGCGATCACTACCGTGGAGCCCTGGATCAAGTGGTCGCCGGTGAATAGCAAACCCTGTTCGCTCAGGTAGCAAAGATGGTTTCCCACATGGCCCGGGGTCTCAATGGCTGTCAGGCTGACACCGCCACAATTCACCGTATCGCCTTCAGTTAACAGGCGGTCCGCATGCCAGCTTTCATCCTGCAGCCCATCATCTGGCACAGAAGGTCCCAGGCAGCGAGCACCGGTGGCGGCCACCAGGGCCAGTGCGCCGGGAGAGTGATCGCGGTGAGTGTGAGTCACGATGACCTGAGTAATCGGCTTATCCAGCGCGCGTGCGGCCTGCAATAATGCCTGCAGGTGCTCTTGATCCTCCGGGCCGGGGTCAATAACGGTAAGGCTGTCCCTGCCAAACAAATAACTGTTGGTGCCTGGCCCGGTCATCATGCCCGGGTTGCGCGCCAGTACCCGCCAGGCGTGGTCGCCGATGGGGGTGAGCTGGCCGGGAATCAGTGATGCCATAATGACTCCTGGGAGTTTGGAAGCCGCATTGTGACGATTCATGTCAGATCATGCCAGCCCGGTCTTGCGTGCCTTATTCCGCTTCCGGGTAGGCCAGTTTTTCCACCACCCTCAGTTGCCAGCGATCCACCCGCGTTTTTTCCTCCGGGTGACGGCTGACAACCGCAAATTGATATTCACTGCCGCGGGGCAGATACATCTGCAGGGTAATGGGCTGCTGATAAATGACCTGACAATCATCCGCTGACCGGCAATGCAGCGCCTGTGCCTGCAGGGAGAGTGCGGCTATATCCTGCTTGCCTTCATTGCGAACCGTGCCGCTAAGCCGCACGCCGGATTCCGAGTCACGAATTTCCGAAAGGGCCAGTTCCACTCCCTTGGGTGGCAAATATACCTGATCATCCTTGCCGCCTTTCCAGACACCGATGGCCAGCACGATCAATCCGGCCAGCACCAGACTGGCGATCAGCAAAAACGGACGCCGGCCCCACTGCCAGCTCCCCCATAACAGGGCAGAGACCGCGATAACCACAGTTAATACAAGCAATAGGCGCATTTATCCTCCACAGATGCAGACCTGACCTATCCTGATTCATATAATCCCAGCAGGCATATGTAAAGGAGAAGGGCATGTTGATTGTTGTCTCGCCGGCAAAAACGCTGGATTACGAGAGTGAATTACCGGCACTGAAAGCCACGCAACCCCGCTTGCTTGACGATAGCGAGGTGCTGATTGAGCGTGCACGCCAGCTTTCGCCGGCAGATATCAGCAGCCTGATGGGTGTCAGTGACAAAATCGCCCATCTGAATGCAGAGCGTTTTTCCTTGTGGGCTCGCCCCTTCAACAAGAAAAATGCCCGCCCGGCGGCGTTTGCTTTCAAAGGCGATGTGTATACCGGCCTGGACATCGAATCGTTCACAGACAACCAGCTCAACGATGCCCAGTCGCGATTCCGCATGCTCTCCGGCTTGTATGGGGTGCTGCGCCCACTGGACCTGATGCAGCCTTATCGGCTGGAAATGGGCACACGACTGGATAACGTTCGCGGCAAGGATTTGTATGCCTTCTGGGGCAGCACCATTACCGACTTGCTGAACAAGGACATGAAGGCGGCCAAAACCGATACCCTGGTGAATCTGGCGTCCAACGAGTACTTCAAATCGGTGAAGAAGAAGGACGTTGCCGGCACCATCATTGAGCCCGTTTTTCAGGACGAAAAAAACGGCAAGTACAAGGTTATCAGTTTTTATGCCAAGAAGGCGCGCGGCCTGATGGCGGCCTGGATTATCAGAAAAGGATTGAAGGATCCGGGCAAGCTGAAACAATTTGATGTGGCGGGCTACCGCTATTGTCAGGCGGAATCCACAACATTGAAGCCGGTGTTTCGCAGGGCGCCTGACAGGCTTGGGCGATGACGCAGGCAGCGCCGGCGTCATCGTTTTCATGTGCTCAGTGCTTCTTGTTGTCTTCGAATTCACTCTTGGCGGCGAGAAAACCGGTTTTCAGACCATCCCAGGCGATTTCAAGCCCGGCTTTGATGTCATCCCAGGCGTCATCGCCATGGGATTCCAGCCGCTCCAGTTTTTCCTCGAACTCGCTGCGCCGGCCTTTCATTTCGTTGAGCTTTTCCCGGGCCTCATCGCGCCATTCATCACGCAAATCGTTCAGCCGTGCCGACAGCCGATCCAGCTGGTAGTCCCAATCCTCAAGCTGCTGACGGGCGCGGGCGGTAAAATCCTTTTTATCTGACATCATGGAGCCTCTCTAGTGTGAGTGTCATTGGTCATCGTCATTGTTGATCCAGGGCGACTGGAAGTCCTCCGGTTTGATCACCAGTACGTCCGCGTTAACGCGAGTAATCACGGACTCTGCCGTGGAGCCGAGCAGCAGCCGCTCTGGCAGGTTGCGGTGCACGGTACCCAGCACCAGCAGGTCTACGTCTTCCCTGTCGCAATAGCTGGCCAAGCTGTGGGCAATGGGGCCATTCAGGGTGATCAGCTGGCTTTTATCCAGCCCCTGGGCGGCCCCGAACTTAAAGAAATTATCGCGATGGAAGGCGCGCACTTTTTCCATGCTGCCGGTGTAGTCCGGAATAGCTTCGCCCGCTACCATAATCAGGCCTTCATCCATTTCATCGAGCACGTGGCAGGCGGTGAGCTCAGCACCAAGCAGAGCGGCCTGCTGACGCGCAGCTTCCAGCACCCGCACAGAGAGCCGGTCATCGGAGGCTTCCCCGGTGCCCGGATCCAGCGCGGCAAGAATGCGAGGGGAGGCATTCCACTCCCTGCTATGCACGCAAAGCACCGGGCAGGGCGCCTTGCGAATTAATTGCCAGTCCCTTGGGGTAAAGAGGTGGCGGCGAAGGGCACTGTCGTCGCTGGTATGTACCACCACCAGTGACGGAGTCAGCGCCAGTATGGCCTTGCGCAACCCATCCATGCTGTCTTTTTCCCAAAGAACACGGATCTCGCCTGCATCTTCACCCAGCAGTGCGGCGACGCGTTTGTGCCAGGCTTTACTGATCTGTTGCTGGGCCGCCTGCTGGCGTTCGGCATCCAGGCCAACGGCACGCACCATAGCGGAAGAATACGCATTGACGATGACTTGGAGCGGCGCCCCGGCCGCAGCCGCGATGCGCTGCGCTTTGTTCAGGGCGGGCTGGGCGGCCTTCAGATTACGGTCAAGAATCGCGACGACAGGTTTTGTCACTCTGTGAGCTCCAAAGCGGGATCGTGGTTCTGGCCGCACAGGCGGGCACGATCAAGAATTTCAATATCGCGGCCGGTAACGCGAAGCCATTGCTGTTGCTGGAAACGGGTAAAAATACGGCTTACGGTTTCCACGGCCATGCCGAGGTAATTGGCGATGTCGTAGCGGGACATGGGCAGGCGAAAACAATGATCGCTCAGCCCGCGGCGCTGGTGCCTGGCAGACAGTGACAGCAACAGGGAGGCTACACGGTCATCCGCACTTTTCTTGCCAAGCAGCATGTGCAACTCCCGATCCGCCCGAATTTCATTGCTCATCAAACGGAAGAAATGATGTTGCAGAGAGGGAATCTGCTGGGACAGCGTTTCGAGTTGCGAGAAGGGAATCTCGCACACCGTGGCGGTCTCCAGGGCTTTGGCATTGGAAACATGGTGCGCGGTACTGATGCCATCCATGCCCAGTACCTCGCCGGGCAGGTAAAACCCGGTGACCTGTTCCTCTCCGTCATCGCTGACCACATAGGTTTTCAGGGCGCCAGAGCGCACGGCATATACAGAATCAAATCCGTCGGTGGCGCGAAACAGGTGCTCGCCGCGTTTCAGTGGGCGGCCTCGGTGGATAATACGGTCCAGCTGGTCCAGTTGTGCCGGGGCCACTGCCAGGGGCAGGCAAATGGGGCTGAGGCTGCAGTCGTTGCAGGAAACATGATGAGACACGGTCAGACTCCGGTTGATCGCTGCGTAAAGCGTCACTCTTAGAGTATAGAGTGAAAATAGTAGAATAAAGGTCAAATAATCCGGCTAAACCGGGTTTGCTGCTGTTTCCGGGTGTAGCGGTCAAAGGGCATCACCAGAGCCCGGCTAACCAGGCGACCGCTGTCGGTGATATGCAGCCGATCCTTTTCCATGGCCACTAATCCCTGCGCCTCAAATGCCACCCATTCAGACAGGGCATCCGCAAAATAATCCGGGAAATCAATCCCCCAGGTTTCGCTGAATACGGACATGTCCACGGACAGGTCGCACAGTAACTGAATAATCAGCGCCCGACGGATCTGGTCGTCGCGATTGAGAATGAAGCCTTTTTCAATCGGCAGACGGCGCTGCGACAAGTCGCGGCCCCAGCCATCCAGCGTCTTGTGGTTCTGGACATATAAATTGCCGAGCTGGCTGATCGCACTCACGCCGAGCCCCAAAAGGTCTGCGTCGCCATGCAGGGTGTAGCCCTGGAAATTGCGATGCAGCAGGCCGTTTTTCTGTGCCACGGACAGGCTGTCGTTTTCCAGCGCAAAATGGTCCATGCC
>NZ_LWFX01000908.1:0-9336 GCF_001635175.1 Alcanivorax sp. HI0083
TTGCTGGCCTGGGGCGTGTTGATTGCCATGGTCGCCGCGCAAGTAACGCTGACACGCCAGTGGCGCCAGGACCTGCTGCTGATCGCTACCGGTGGCCTGTTGTGTTTGTTGATGGAGCCGTTGTGGTTGCTGCCGGATGTGTTGCAGTACCGCGACTGGCAGCAACACTGGTGGGCCCCGCATTGGGTCTGGGCGTTGTGGCTGGGCTTTGCGGTGAGTTTTCGCTATAGCCTGAACTGGCTGTGTGGCCGTCCGGTGCTGGCGGCCTTGTTTGGTGCCTTGGGCGGCGTCTTTTCCGTCACCATGGGCATTCGCCTGGGGGCAGCGACCGCGCCACAGGGTTGGCTGTTGCTGGCTACCGTTTACGGTGTCAGTTGGGCCATAGCGGTACCGTTGCTGGCGCAGGTTGCGACGATGACAAAACAGGAAACCGAACATGCCTGAAATCCATTACTTGCTGCTTATCGCCTTGCTGATTGTTGCTACCGTGCTGTGGTTACAGCAACGCCAGACCCGCAACGCCGGTTGGGTCGATGTGTTCTGGGCCTGGTCGGTGGGCATTGTAGGCGTGAGTTTTCTGGTAACCGGAAACGGTGCCTTGGTGCCCCGATTGGCGGCAGGGGTGTTGTTATTGTTGTGGTCGCTGCGGTTGGGTAGCCATATTTTTCAGCGAGTGAGTCAGGAAAACGCTGAAGATGGCCGTTACGCGGCCATGCGCGAGGTGCTGGGCAGTAAAGCGCAGCCTGTGTTCCTGGTTTTCTTCTGGGGCCAGGCGCTACTGGCCTGGGGTTTTGCGCTCACGTTCTGGGTGGTGGGCGAGCAGGATCAGTTTGCGCCCCCGTTGGTTTTGCTGGGCGTTGTTGTCGGTTTGCTGGCCATCGCCGGGGAAGCCCTGGCAGACAAGCAGTTGGCCGATTTCAAAAAGCGGCCTGACAGCAAAGGCAAGACCTGCCGTGAAGGGTTCTGGCGCTACAGTCGCCATCCCAACTATTTCTGCGAGTGGTTGCACTGGGTCAGTTACCCCGTGATGGCCATCGGTGCGCCGTACGCGGGCTGGCTGTGGTTGTTGCCCCTGGCCATGTTCGTATTCCTGTGGTTCGCCACAGGCATCCCCTATACCGAAAAACAGGCGCTCAAATCCCGCGGCGATGACTACCGTGATTATCAGCGCACGACGAGTGCGTTCTTTCCCTGGAGACCCAAATCATGATGATTCAAATGGCGGAATCGGGGCTGCTGCCCGATGGACTGGTGCGTTTTGGTATTCGTCGTCTGCTGGGGCAGCGCCTTGAACAGGAAAAACAACGCAGTAACCGCCAGACGTTCGAAGAGGCCTTGCGACAGGGGCCTGTTGCGGTGGGCCAGGACGAGGCCAATGAGCAGCATTATGAAGTGGATGCCCGCTTCTATGAGCAGGTGCTGGGGCCGTACCTGAAGTATTCCAGCGGCTATTGGCCGAATCCCTCAAGTACCCTGGAAGAGGCAGAGCGGGTGATGCTGGCGATGACCTGTGAGCGGGCAGAGCTGGAAGATGGCCAGGATGTGCTGGAAATGGGGTGTGGCTGGGGATCGCTGACGTTGTGGATGGCGCAGCAGTATCCCAATAGCCGGATTACCGCGATTTCCAATTCGTCGTCCCAGCGTGCTTTTATTCTCGGGCGCGCTGCAGAGCGGGGTCTGGATAATGTGGATGTGATCACCGCGGATGCCTCTGTGTATCAGCCGCAGCAGCCCTACGATCGGGTGGTGTCGGTGGAAATGTTTGAGCACATGCGCAATCACAAAACGTTGATGGCGCGTATTCATGACTGGTTGAAGCCGGGTGGCAAGCTCTTTATTCACGTGTTCTGTCATCGCGATCTGACCTACCTTTTCGAGACCGAAGGCAGCAAGGACTGGATGGCAAAGTACTTCTTTACCGGTGGCATGATGCCGGCTTACGACTGGCTGCCTCATTGTGCCGGTGATCTTCAGGAGGAGCAGCGCTGGGCCGTGAACGGCACCCACTATGCCCGCACTCTGGAGGCCTGGTTGCTACTGGCCGATGAGAAGCAGGCCGCGCTGACCCGGCTCCTGGATGAAATTTACGGTAAAGGCCAGGGCAAGATCTGGCTGCAACGCTGGCGCATGTTTTTCATGGCGTGTGCGGAGCTGTTTAACTATGGTGGAGGCGAAGAGTGGTTCGTTGCGCATTACCGCTTCGCCAAGCCTGTGGCGAATTGAGCGCTGTTATCGCGAGCGACCATGAATAGCCATAAAACGAGCAAGGCATGAAAAAAACCGGCGTTCAACATCGTCTTACCCGCGTCTATCTGGTTCAGCTATTGTTGATCAGCCTGGCCACCGTTCTGGGCGTATGGGCGACGGCGAATATCATTGAGCATGTGCTGGTCAAACAGGCACTGATCAAGGAAGCCGACCACTACTGGTCGCTGGTGGAGGTAAACCCGACTCAGCCGCGTCCCAACACCCGCCATCTGCTGGGCTTGCTGGACAGTGAGGCGGTGCAGGATACGATTCCCCAGGTACTGGCGAATTTGCCTGACGGTTATCAGCGGGTGGATCTGGCCGGTGAGCGGCCCATTGTGTATATCGAGCACCGCGACGGCGCGCGGCTTTACCTGATTTTTGATGAAAAGCGCGTGTCGGTCTTGGCGTTCCTGTTCGGCATTCTGCCGTTAACCGGGGTGTTGTTGGTGATTTACATCACCTCGTTTCTCGGTTGGAAAAAATCCCGCGATTTACTTTCCCCCCTGGTCCAGCTTTCTGATGCATTACGGCAAACGCCGGTGAATGACCCCAGTGTGGCTCGCCCGGATCTCAGCGACATATCGGCGGATTCGGGTAGCGAAGTGGCGGTTTTGGTGGCGGCACTGAATGGCTATGCGGACCGGTTGGTGTCGTTTGTGGAGCGTGAGCGCCAGTTTACCCGTGATGCCAGCCACGAATTGCGCACGCCACTGGCGGTGTTTCGCGCCAACCTGGAATTACTGGTGAGCCAGGTGGGCGACCGCCCTCTGATTCGGCGTATGGACGACACCGTCGATGACATGGAAGCCACCCTGGAGACATTGCTCATGTTGGCGCGCACGGAGCAGCATAGCCAGCAGAGTGAGGACGTGATCGTCAATGATCTGGCGGTGAATCTGATTGAACGCCTGAACCCCCTGGCCGAGCGCAAGCAAATCCGCTTGCAGGTCCGGCAGACGGCGCTACTGAGCGTGAACTGCCCTGAGGCGGCGCTCACCATTGTGCTGACGAACCTGGTCCGCAATGCGATTAACTACAGTGGCTCTGGTGATGTCACCATCGTGGTGATGGATAAGGCCGTGCAGGTGGTGGATTATGGTGCGGGCATGGATGCGGATGAGTTGTCGCGCATCATGCAGCCGTTTGAGCGGGGCGGAAGCGTGGAAGGTGGCCACGGCCTGGGCTTGGCGATTGTGCAACGCCTGTGTGAGCGCTATGACTGGGAGCTGATGGTGGCCAGTGAACCGGGCAAGGGCACGGAAGTGCGGGTTCAGTTTTAACCGGGTATCAGAGCGCGCTCAACGTTTGCTGTTCAATCTGTACCAGTAGCTGTTTGGCATTCAGTGCGTCCCGGACGCGATGAATGACTTTCTCTGCCTTGCTGGTATCGGCGTCGGCAAGAAGAATCCCGAAATGATTGTCGCCCAGGTGTGCAACGCTGTCCTGTTCGCGCAACAGGGCGGCAAGGGAATCGGCGATAATCAGGCTGTCACTCTCCTCCGGTGCGTGCAGAAAAAGCACGCACGACTCGGTGCCGAAATCCCGGCAATGTTGCTGTTCCTCATTCGTTATATCCGCCCACCCCTGCGGACCGGGCAGGCCGGTCTGTGGGCAACGATCCGGGTGTTCCACAAAAATACTGATGCGTTGTTGCTGCGCGTCCCGCAGGGCATTGGCGAGCAGGAAGCTGATTAGCCGGGCTTCATGCTGCAGGGCGGGCAGTGCCTGTTCCAGGGCAGGGTTCTGGGGCTCCGGATCCAGGGCGCAAAGTGTGCCGAACAGCTGGTTGTCCCGGTCCACCAGGGGAAGACCGATATAGGCACCAATGGTCAGATCGCTGTTGATCGGGGCATGGCTATAGTCGGGATTGAGCTGTGCGTTGGCGGCAATGCGGGGGGCGCCGAGTTCCATCATTTTGGCGCAATAGCTTTGTTCCCATTGCAGGCGGTTGCCTTGGTTCAGGCCGTAGTAATTATCCCGGGAGCGCAATACCACCAACTCATCGGTGCGCAGGCGAGTGATCATCCACAGCGCCATACCAAAACGGTTTTGTAGTTGGGCTAGATGTGCGTCCAGCAATTCCTGGCAGGAAGAATAGCTGGCTAACGAAGTGTCGGTACGGTTGGCTGGCATAAATAGGCAAAATCGCTTTTTTGCCTATTCTCTGCCCCGAGCCCATCCAAGTGCAAGTTTACTGCGCGTTGCTGTGCGGTTGTGCTGTTTCCTGAATGCTAAAGCCAACGCCCGGCAGGGTGTTGAGCAGGGCAATATCGAAAGGCTTGTCTACCGCTTTGCGCAGGTTGTAGAGATGGCTGCGCAGGGCATCGGAATCGGGCACCAGGTCGCCCCACAGTTCGTGTTCCAGCTGTTCCCGGCTGACCACTTTGGGGGATTCGCGCATCAGGATACGCAGAATGCGAAAGGCAGTGGGGGAGAGTTTCAGTAACTGACCGTCGCGACGCACTTCCTGCCGGGCCGGGTCCAGTTCCAGATCGGCAATCTGCAAGGTGTTGGCAGTGACTTCCTTGCGTTGTCGGCGTACCAGCGCAGCCACCCGGGCTGACAGCTCCGGCAGTGCGAAGGGCTTGACGATATAGTCGTCGCCGCCGCGATCAAACCCTTCCAGTTTGTCTTCCAGCTGATCCCGGGCGGTCATGAAAATCACCGGCATATCCAGCGCCAGCTCCTTGCGCAGGTACTGGCAGAAACTGTAGCCGTCCTCGCCGGGCAGCATCACATCCAGAAGCATCAGGTCATAGTGATGTTCCTGAACCAGTTCCCGGGCAAGGCGAGTGTTGCCGGCGTAGTCCACACTGGCGCCTTCCTGCTCCAGGTACTCCAATACGGTCTGGGCCAGTTGGCGATGGTCTTCTACCAGAAGGATGGACAGGTTATTCACAGGACTCTCCTTGTTTGTCTGTGAGTATATTCCGCGCGGGGGCGTCAAGGTTCCGTCAACAATCTTCACGCGCCTCCAGGCTTCCACTGTCGGGGGTTTCCTGCTGCTGCGCAATCAACCAGACGACAAACGGCAGGACTAGTCGTTCAGGGCGCCGGTGCGGGCAAAACGCTGCCGGTAGTGGCTGGGGGACAGGCCGGTGTGCCGTTTGAACAACCGCGAAAAACTGCTCACGTCCTGATAACCCACCTGTTCAGACAGTTTGGCCAGGTTATTGGTGCCGCGCTCGAGCATTTTGCGGGCGGCTTCAATGCGCACCCGTTGCAGGTATTGCAACGGCGGCTCGCCCAGTGTGGTGGTAAACCGGCGCTGTAACTGGCGTGGGCTCAAATGCACCCGTTCGGCCAATTGCCCCAGGCTGGTGTTTTCCTTGTAGTGCTCGTGAATCCAGCCCTGGATGGCCTGCACCTGGTCGTCTTGATGATAGGTATGTGCCGGCAGGCCGGCGTAAATGCTTTGCAGATCGTTTCGCACATCAATGACAAACGCCCGGGCCAGTTCCCGGGCCAGATCCGCACCGCAGAAGCGCTCCACCAACAGGATGGTCAGGTCACGCCAGGCGGTGCCGCCACCGGCGCAGAAAATGTTGCCATCACGGGTAATCAGTTCCCGTTCATTCAGGTTTACCTGTGGGTAGCGATGGCGAAACTCCTGGCTGAATCCCCAGTGGGTAGTCGCGGTTTTATCGTCCAGTAGCCCGGCTTCAGCGAGCAGGAAAGCACCGGTACAGTTGCTGGCCAGATCAGCGCCGCCTTGATGCAGAAAACGTAACCAGGGTAGTGCATCCTGTTCCTGGGCCAGCACGGTTTCGATTTTGCCGCCAATGGTGGGAACCACCACCAGGTCGGCCTGATCCATCTGCTCCAGGGAACAATCCACTGCCATGCGGATGCCGTTAGTGCAGCGCACCGGGTTGCCACCACGGGACACCACCTGGACCTTGAATTGCCGGTTCAGCGGCTGTCCGTGAATCCGGTTCCAGGTCACTCCGGTCAGGTTGAGAAGATCCACCACCCCGGTGAGAGCAGAGGCGAAGACGCCATCAAAGGCCAGTACTGCTACCGTGAACATGTGTCGTGTTCCACCATGAATTAGTCATAGGCGACAATGCCAGACACGGCATAACGATGGCAAGCTGTTGTCCAAAATAACCGGAGCGCTACTGTGAGTGATGTGATTCTCGACCGCCGTGATTTGAGCTTTCAGCTTTTTGAGGTGCTGGACACCGATAGCCTGTTTGCCCGCCCGCGTTTTGAAGATCACAGCCGTGAGACCATTGAAGCGGCTCTGGATACAGCTGAAAAGCTGGCGCGGGAAAAATTCGCCAACCACAACGCACTGTCCGACAAGGAAGAGCCCACTTTCGTGGATGGCAAAGTGGTGATGCGCCCGGAAGTCAAAGAAGCGTTCGATGCCTATATCAATGCCGGTTTTTTATCCTCCCGGGCCAGTTTTGAAGAAGGCGGGATGCAGCTGCCGGAGATTGCCGCTGCGGCCTGTAAAGGCATGTTCACCTGTGTGAACCCCAGCTCTACCGGTTATGCGTTTCTGACGGCGGCCGCGGCCAATGTGATTCGTAACTTTGGCAGCGAGACCCTGAAAACCCGGTTCCTGGAACCGATGATGGCAGGGCGCTTCACCGGCACCATGGCCCTGACCGAGCCCCATGCAGGTTCTTCCCTTACCGATATCCGCACCCGTGCAGTGCCCCAGAATGACGGCAGTTATCGGCTCAAGGGCAACAAGATTTTTATTTCTGGTGGCGAAAATGAGCTGGCGGAAAATATCGTGCATCTGGTGTTGGCAAAGATTCCCGGTGGCCCGGAAGGGGTGAAGGGGATCTCCCTGTTTGTGGTGCCCAAATATCGCCTGGATGACGACGGTAACCCGGATGCACGCAACGATGTGATTCTGGCAGGGCTGATTCACAAGCTCGGCTACCGTGGCACCACCAGCACTGCCCTGACGTTTGGTGACGGCGATGATTGCCATGGCTATCTGGTGGGTGAGCCCCATCAGGGCCTGCGTTACATGTTCCAGATGATGAACGAAGCGCGGGTAGGCGTAGGGTTTGGTGCCGGGCTTTTAGGCTATCGGGGTTACCGGTTTGCTCTGGATTATGCCCGTGACCGGGTACAGGGTCGCCACCCGGATGATGCGGATTTTTCCAAGCCGCAGGTGCCGATCATTGAGCATGCGGATGTGAAACGGTTGCTGCTCACCCAGAAAGCCTATGCGGAAGCGGCGATTGCCATGAGTCTGTACGGCTATCGTCTGGTTGACGAGATCCAGACCGGGGAAGAGGCAGCCGCCAAAGAGGCAGAGTTGCTGCTTGATCTGCTGACTCCGGTATTGAAAACCTGGCCCTCCGAGTTTGGTCTGAAAGCTAACGATATGGCGATTCAGGTCTTCGGCGGTGCGGGTTACACCCGTGAATATCCGGTGGAACAGGTGTGGCGTGATAACCGTCTTAACCCGATTCATGAAGGTACGACCGGCGTGCACGGTCTGGATCTGCTGGGCCGCAAAGTGTGGATGGACAACGGCAAGGGCATGCTGTTGTTGGCGAAACGAATCATGGCCGATGTGCAGGCCACCGCTGACGAGCGCTGCAAGCCAATGGCGGATGCGTTGCAAGCCATGTTGCCCCTGATTGAAAAAGCCACCCAGGCGGTGGGCAAGCAAATGGCCAGTGCCGGCCCGCGCGCGGCATTATCCAATGCCAATGCCTATTTGCAGTTGCTGGGCCACACCGTGGCGGCGTGGATGTGGTTACGCCAGGCTAATGCAGCAGTCACGTTGAGCGACCCTGACGATGCGGTTTTTGCGAAAGGAAAATTGCAGGCTGCCCGTTACTTCTTCCGCTGGGAATTGCCCCGGGTGGAATGGGATGCGCAACAGCTGATTAATGGCGACGACACCTTTATGGAGATGGATCCAAGCTGGTTCTGATTATGTTCTGATTACGGCCTTGTCGTGATCACTGGATTAACCGAGTGTGCCTATCGTCATCAGGCTCGGGACCTGCCATTGGCAGGAGAAGCTATGACGGTATTTTTTGAGCCCCCGCCAGGGGGCTTTTTTTTTGCCGTCTTTTTGCCGCTCTGCGGCCACAACGGAGTTCACACAACACGCAACACCAGGGTCTCGCCGTGCTTGCTCGTTCTTGNTGGTGACACAAAACAGTCATATAGTCGTCATCAATTGCGAGCGACACATTGAGCGGGGAATTAACGTGAAAAAAATGCTACTTGCGGCTTCGGTCGCCACGGCCATGTTGCCTGTGGGGGCCATGGCGGCGCCGACCTTCTATGGCAAGCTGAATCTTAGCGTGGATAAAACCAGTGATTATCCGGAGGGCGCCCTGGTCTTTAGCCAGGATGATCTGTCCGACGCCTGGTTTGTGTCCAGCAACAACTCCCGGCTGGGGGTGAAAGGCGAAGAGCCGCTGTATAACGACAGCCTGTCGGTGATTTACCAGATGGAAGTGGGTTACGACGCGGACGGTGATAGCAGCGCCACCTTTTCCACACGCAACAGCTTTCTGGGCCTGGGCACCCAGGTGGGCAAGATTTTCGCCGGCCGTTACGACAGCGTGGTGAAACTGGCGGAAGGCAAGATCGACCAGTTCAACGATACCGTGGCGGATATGGACACCGTCTTTCTCGGCCAGCGCCGTAACAGCAATAGCCTGAACTGGGAAAGCATGGACCTGGGCGGCATTGTGGTGAGGGCCCAGCTGGCGCCGGGTGAAGACGATGTGGTGGTCGGCGTGGCGCCCAACAGTGAAACCAAGGACGGACTCACCGATACCTGGGGGCTGTCTGCTACCTATCAGCAGGATGCTCTCTATGCCGCTCTGGCCTATGAAAGCAGCTACACCGACGGGACCGTTGGGCCTGCCATTGACGGCGGTGACCTGGAAACCGTGCGCGCTTCCCTGGGGCTGAATGTGAGCAGCAGTGTGGCGGTGGGTGCCATTGTCGAGCGCAGCAAACTGGACCCCTACGGCGCGCCAGAGGGTGACCTGATGTCGTACCTGCTGAGCGGCAAGTTTGGTGTCTCTGAGCGTGTGGCCCTGAAGGCCCAGGCGGGTATGCTAGATAGCAGCGATCTGGATCTGGATG
>NZ_LWFX01000909.1:0-9689 GCF_001635175.1 Alcanivorax sp. HI0083
AATCGCACGGCGGGCACGGCTGTAGACCCGCTTGCGCACCAGCAGCGGCAGGTTTTCCCACAGCACAGCGTTGCGCTCGGTCATCACTTCGTCGGTGTATTCTTCGATACGAATCTGGATCGTTCGGGTGAGGTGGGCAGAGATTTTTTCCGGCTCCATTTCGCGGAAGAACTCGTCCAGGCTACCCAGCTTCGAGAGTGCCTTGTCCACCACGATACCGGCCATCTTTTCCACCTTGGAGGGAATAATGCCCTGCCAGCCGAAAAAAGGTCGGATACCCAGAAACTCCAGGGGATAGAATGTCATCTGCACGGCCATCCAGTTGGTTGTCCAACCGACTGCACCAGCGATGAACGGAATACTGACGTACTTCCAGAAATCCGGGTACGCAAGCAAAGATTCCAGCATTGAAAAACAACTCCCCTTCAAGGGCTGGTGCACTGTAACTCGACAGCGCCAAGGCGAACAGGTCCCGTGTACACCTATCCAAGTCAAAAAAGCCAATGTTGTTTAATTATGAAAATGCATAGTATAGGGAGCCGCCATACCAAATATAAGCAGCATCGCGTAATTTTTGGCAACAAAACGGGACCGGAACGATCACCCCGGCCCAACATAATGACAGGACAGCGCTGCAACCATGCCTGAAACCACTAGTTTCCCCCAGCTTATCGTGCTCGGGGGGCTGGAGAGCGCCCTCAACCAGGCGCTCACCGGTACACAACAAGGACGGGAACGTCTCGCCGCTCTCCATGGAACCGTGGTGCGCATTCGTGCCGAGCGCCCGCGTTCGGTCCTGTATGTACTGATCTATGAAGATGGTGTGGAACTGCTCACCGACTACGAAGGCAATGTGGACATCCGGGTGCGCGGCCCGCTGGGTGGTATGGTCCATTGGCTGTTTGCCAGCGAACCGCTGGAAGACCACGAATCATTGCGCATTACCGGCAGCGAAGAACATGTGGCCCAACTGGCCGAGCTGATCAACCAGTTCAGCCTCTGGCCATTAATTCGCAACTGGCTGGACGATCATGTGCGCCTCAAGGAGTTGCTGGCACTGCTGCGCCGGGAAGATCCTGTCTGGCTCGAGCAGCTGGCCACCCTGCCCCGCCAAGTGGGCCAGCTGGCTGAACAGATGGCGCAACAACAATTGTTGCAGGAAGACATTCTGGATGAGCTGCGACAACTGCGCGGCGAGTTTCAGCGGGCACGCAAACTGGATCAGTTCTTTACCCTCACGGGCATGCTGCTGATTTTGCTATCGCTGATGAAAGCATCCAATCTGTGGGAAACTACCTGGCATGCGCTGCAGCAGGATTTCCTGTCGCTGGCGATGCTCAGCCTGGGCATCGCCTGCCTGGTAATTCGATTACTGCCAAAACGGCTTCAATAAAAGCCCGGCGCTGGTGGCACCACGCCTGACGCTATAACCCGGAACCGGCAAAGCCGGCCAAAATCAGGGCTTGTCTTTGCGCCCGAAGATTTGTCCAAGACGCTCCCCCACCATCTCGGCACTGGTGCGCGCCAGGTTACGGCTCGCGCCTTCCAGTAATTCCTTGGAGGGCAAATTACGTACCCCTTCCACCAGGCCCCGGCGAACCCCTTCCTCTACACGGTCCGAGAGCACTTGTGCAGCCTTTTCCACCTGCTCATCCAGTTCCCGTTGCAGACTGTCGCGCAAACGGGGCTGAAAATAAAAATGAGCCCACACCCCGACAGCCACCAGTGTGAACAGGGAGCTGAGCAGCGCCGACGCGACAATCCAGGTAACCGACATGATTGATTCCTCTGAGTGAAACCCGTTCCGGGCCACGCGTGCTGGCCACTGTTTGCGTAACAGTGGCCGACATTGTTGTTAAATAGAGTATGCACCCGATGCCGGACAGCCGTGAACCCGCTAGAGTCATACTAGCGGGAATGGAAGCCTACAACGTTGAGCAGGATGCCATCATAATCTCTGGTCCCGAGGTGCCAATGACTGCCGTGACAAACCCGCAACGCGCAGAAAGCCATAGCCAACATGTTTTACAACAAGCGTTATCCTTTTGCCGACGCCACAAACAACCCCTGGCACTGCTTGCCATCGACCTGCAGGAACTGAAAACACTGCAGGCAGAAATAGGCGAGCACCACATTGCGCCCCTGCTTGGGCAATTCTGCGAACACCTGAACAGCCGCAAACGCTGTGAAGATATCCTGATTACCGCACGCAGCAACCAGGTGGTGTTTCTGGCCCTGCCCGGCACCAATGCAGACGGCGCCGACATCGCAGCCGCGCGGCTACTGGACTGGCTTGACCACCACGAATTCAAGGTCGATGATTTTCGTGTCACGCTGAATGTGCGCATCGCCGTACATGTGCACAGCGGCGCCGACAACGAGGGCACCGGACGACTGGTCAACGATACCCTGAAGCTGTTGCGCCAACCCGCGGAGCGCGGCCAGCGCATTCTCTCCCCCCAGGCGCAGAAACAACAAAGCCAGCAAGCTCAGACTCAGGACGACACACAACAAAATGAAGCAAACCCGCCCCAGGCGCTTAGCGATGCGTTACTGGCGCAGGCCCGTAAAGATGGCTTGCTCGACACCCTCACCCCTTTCATCAACGCACTGGATGAAAGCGCGCGCCTGGAGCTGGTGGATCACCTGCTCGACGCCTCCACGCGCACGACATCGACGGCCAAACCTTACGGCTTTCGGGCAACCAGCACTGCGCGGCGTGGCGCCGGGTAACCTTCACGGGTAAGGCGGTGGTCGTTCGGATCCAGAAAATCCGGGAGCGACTGGAAACGCATCCAGTCAGTGGATCGCTGCTCTTGCACCGTGGTGTCGCTTTCATCCACACACCGCACATCCACAAAACCACACCGTTCCAGCCAGCGGGTGAGCATAGCCACGGAAGGCAGGAAAAAGACATTGCGCATGACTGCGTAACGATCTTCCGGCATCAGCACGGTGCGCTCATCCCCTTCCACCACCAGGGTTTCCACCACCAGCTCGCCGCCGGCGCATAATGCACCCTTTAATTCCAGCAGGTGGTCCAACGGGGAACGCCGGTGGTACAACACGCCCATGGAAAACACCGTATCAAATTGCCCACCGTCTGCCGGCAGCTCTTCCATGCGCAAAGGCAGGAACCACACGGGCAACTCAGGGGCATAGCGGCGCACTGCCAGGTACTGCACCAGAAACAGAATGGTCGGATCGATCCCCACGACCGCACTGGCGCCGGCGGCCGCCATGCGCCAGCAGTGGTAACCGCTCCCACAGCCCACATCGAGAATCCGTCGCCCCGCCAACGGTGACAAATGCGGCGCCACCCGTTGCCACTTCCAGTCAGAACGCCATTCTGTTTCCACAGGCACGCCAAAGAACTCGAACGGGCCCTTGCGCCAGGGAATCAACCCCTGCAACGCCTGCTTTACCCCGTCCTCGTCTTGCTCACCGGCAGCACCAATGGTCAGTGTGTTCTGATCCAGGGCGCACTCAGCTGGCCCCGCTGGCAACGCCTCCAGTGCCGCCAGCCAACGGGGCAAATCCCCGTGGGGACGGTCGACCAGACGCTCCCGGGACAGCGTCATCACTGCGGCCAGGGGTTGCGGAGCAAACAGGGGCGCAAGCCCGCGTTCACAGGCCTGAAGGTAATCGGTAAGCATCAGCGCACGGCCAGTAATGACATGAAATTAAAACAACGGAACCAGACATGAATATGCCGATAGCCCGCCTTTTTCAGGCGCGCTTCGTGGTCCGCCAGAGTCTCCGGGATCAACACATTCTCCAGCGCGGTACGCTTCTGGCTGATTTCCAGATCCGAATAACCATTATTGCGCTTGAAGGCATGGTGCAGTTCGGTCTGCAAGGCATTTTCAGCTTCGTTGGCAAAGCGGATTTTTTCCGACAACACCAGAATGCCGCCGGGCACCGTAGCATCTGCCAGGCGTTGAATCAGGGCATCACGCTTTTGCGGGGCGATGAACTGTAACGTGAAATTAAGCACCGCCATGGAGCAAGGCTCGAATGCCATCTCAGCCACATCACCTTCTTCCAGGGTCACCCGGTGGGCCTGTCCTGCATCAGAAAGCAAGGTGGCGGCCTGCTCGATCATGGCACGGGAATTATCCACGGCCACAATAGGGTTGCGGGTGTCGCCGGTCAGAGACGCCATGGCAGTGGCGGCCGCCCCCAGAGAGCACCCCAGGTCGTACAGACAGGTATCGGGCTGGGCATAACGGGCCGCCAGCACCCCGATCATATCGATAATGGTGGGGTAACCGGGCACCGAACGACGAATCATGTCGGGGAAAACCCGCACTACCGTATCGTCGAAGGAAAAACGCGCCACCTGCTGGTGGGACGTGGCGTAAATGCGATCATGCTGGTCTGACATAGAGGCCCCGGTATTCATCTGCGGGCCGATTATAGCGGTGTGGGGAGCCGGGGAGAAACGGCTGCGGATGCAGCCGTCTGAAAAAACGGGAAACGCGGGGCGACAGGAACGATGATTACTTCAGACTGACCCGCAAGTTGGGATTAAAGTCTTCGTCGGCCAGGTCATCCAGGTAACTATCGACAAAATTCCGGGTCGCCGTATCGCTGTCAGCGCCCAGGCGCGTCAGGGCATCCCCCAGGCTTACTGTCTGCCCATTCAGGCTTACCCGGGAAGCCGACAAACTCAGGCCCATATCAATCACCGCATATTCCAGGTTCTCCGCCTGACGGCCTTTGACCATATGGGAGAGCACCGTTTGCCCATCCGGGCAATGGATGGAAAGCAGGGACTCCCCGGAAGTCATTTGCACTTCTCCGCTTTCAATCAACTGATCCACCAGCGCGCCAAAAGCACTGTCCTGAGACGCCGCCTGGCACAGGCGCCCCTCCATCCCCGGATTCAACTGAGCCTGAGCAGGCAGGACAACGGAAAGAGTCAGAATAATTGCAAAAAAACGCATATTTCACCCCATTTCTCCCTGTTGCCAACCCCCATAGGCCTGCACAGCAAGAAATCAATAAATCACGATAGCCGGTATTGCGGCCCGCATTATACGAACTAATGCGTACACTTGTTAACCATTTTTAATCATTAACATGATAGAAAGATGACAAAACCTAACCTAATAAGGCTAGCAATTTCATAGACAGTTCATAAATAAGGATTAGCATCAAAGTAGAAAGGATAGGTTTCGGCACGGTGCTTGCTTGCATCAATCGTAACCATGGGGATTATCTTTGGATGCTGGACATGCAAACAACTCATCATCACTCGTCATTTTCATTCCTCACCGTCTGCGCTGCAGCGCTCACCGCCTGCGGCATCGGCCTGACGTTCAATGATGTTCAATGGCAACTGGTCAGCATGGCCAGCTTTTTCAGTGGCATGATGCTGGCAGCCTGCGCTTGCCTTTTGCACGCCATACGCCGTCATCGGGCCTGGCGCATCGAAAGCGCGATTCTGGCAGGCCTGATAGCGCTGGTATGGTCTGCGCCTCTGCTCCCCCCGGCCATGCAGGACACCTTGATCTACCTTATGCCGTAACACCCAGATACTGGGAAAGGGCCTGTTTCATTGCCGTCAGAGACAAGGGTTTGATCAATTGCCCGTTCATCCCCGCCCTGGGCACCCGACCTCCGTGCTCGGTAATGGCATGGGCGCTCAGTGCCAATATCTGGCACGCAGGCCAACCATGCTGAATTTCCAGTTCGCGGATATGATGGGCGCTGGTAAATCCGTCCATCACCGGCATATCCAGATCCATCAACACCAGATCCAGCTCCCCCTCTTCAGCATCAAAACAATCGACCCCCTGCTGGCCATCCTCCGCGACGATGATGTGCGCAACGCCCAGCCGCTCCAGGTAGCCCTTGGTGACCATCTGATTCACCGGATTATCTTCCACAATCAGAACACGCAAACTGGAGATGGATTCCACCGCCACCGGCTCAGTGACAATCGGGATCGCCCCCGGTACATAGCTCCCCAGTAGCTGCTGGAGGTCACTGACCGTCACCACCGAGCGACGTAGCACACGCACCTCCCCGGGTAGCCAGTCCGGCGTTTCACTACGCATGCCAAGCAATAACAAGACCTGGATACGGGCCGGATTCAGACGCACCATCTGCAGCGCTTCGTCGAGTAGCGCCTGCTCAGGCAGGCCATTGATCAGCAGAACACCACTGCGGATCTCCCCGTTCACCTCCGCCAGTTGCCCCATGCTCCTCACCACTTTCACGGTGTCGAAACGCGGGTCATCGGCCAGCCAATCCACCAGGCTTCCCTGCACATCCCAGAGCCAACTGGCTGGCGGCAGCTCCGCCATCATCGGGATGTCACCCTGCTCGCTGGTCATCTGGATACTGAAGCTGAACCGGGACCCCAGCCCCGGAGTACTGTGCACATGGATCTCTCCGCCCATCAGCCCCACCAGTTCGCGACTGATGGACAGCCCCAGCCCGGTACCTCCATAGCGACGGGCGGTATTGGCGGAAGCCTGAGAAAAACGCTGGAACAGTTGCGCTTGCTCGTCCTGGGTCAAGCCAATGCCGGTATCGGTCACCGCAAAGGTGAACAGCGGGGCTTCGCCGCCACTGCGACGGCACACCAGGGACAATACAACCCGCCCATTGCGGGTAAATTTTACTGCGTTGCCGACCAGGTTGATCAGGATCTGGCGTAGCCGGATCGCGTCCCCCACCACATCCGAAGAAGTGTGCGGATCCACATCCAGAATCACCAGGGTGCCATTATCACTGGCCGGCAAATTGAACATCTGCACGCATTCCGCCAGTAGCGTCGGCAAGTCAAAGCGTTCTTCAACCAATTGCAGTTTGCCTGCTTCAATCTTGGCGAAATCCAGCACATCGTTGATCAGCGCTGTGAGGGTACGGCCGGCGCTATCAATCAGGCTGATATATTCCTGCTGCCGTGGCGACGGGTCGGTCTCGCGCAACAATTCCGCCAAGCCGATCACGCCGTTCAGCGGCGTTCGGATTTCGTGGCTCATGCGGGCAAGGAAAAGACCCTTGGCCTGGCTCTCGGCACGGGCATTGATCGCCCGGTAATTGGCCCGGTACACCCACAACGCCAACCCCAACACCAGCCCATACAGCAGCACGATACCCAGCATCATCCAGACCGTGGCCCGGGCCTTTTCCTGGCGAACATTGCTGAGCAGCTGGTCCGCCAGGGAAATCAACGTGGCGGACAGCCCATCCAGGGATTTCATGGCACTGCGGCTGTGGTCGTAAGCCTCTTCCCAGGAGACCTGAATGCGTGGCGCCAGAATCAATTCCTGCTCGGACCACTCCAGAAACGACAGCAAACCGCCCTGCACCAAGCGCCACTGCTGCTGCAACTCAATGGCACCGGTACGTGCCACCAGCGCCTTGATTTCGCTATCAATGATAGTCACCTGGTGCTGCAAACGCTGCCAGGCATTCTCCAACCGCCGGGCGTCATTGTCCCCCAGGTAACCGCCACGCAGACTCACATACAGAGCCAGCGCCCGGATCAGGCCGATATCTTCCTGGGCCTGGCGGAATGACCCCAGCGGCAAAGACAGCACCTCATTGGGTTCCAGCCCCTCGCCTATGGACAGATCCGACACAAACAACACCGTGGACAAGGCATTGCTCAACCGTTGGGTAATCTGGTTCACGTTGTCGAAAGGGCCAACCACATCCTCAAGGGGAATACCGGTTTTCACCGTCAGGTCGCGCCAGGCCTCGCTCAGCAACCCGCCCTGATCATTCAGCCCCGGAATATCCCGCTGCCGGACACGCTGCAGGAAGTCCAGCAAACGGCTGCCGGCACGGGAGCGGCTGAGTTCAAAGCGGGACACGATTTCCGGTTCCTGGGTGTGAATAGCGACCGGCGCCAGGTCGCGCATGTCGTTAAGCGGCGGGAACGCGGCCAGCCCCGCATCGAACAGGCGCACGTCCTCACGCATGGTATCGTAGGTATCCAGCATGCCCAGGCGATGTTGAATCAGAAGGACCGAGGCGATGGCGAATGGCACGGTGATCAGCGCAAACAGCAACAACATGGCCGCACTGGTTCTCAGGCCGACAACCGGCAACCCCGGTGCTGATGACCGTGGCCTGTCTGGCGACATATTATGTGATGGCTTTTCCATCCGCCTGCCCTGAAAACGGTTATGCTGGTAGTTTGCCACTACTTATGCTTTGCCACATCTCTGCACACAACGGCATATCCCTTCTAACAAGATATTTACCTTGCCCTATGCTGCGATCCATGAATGTAAAAGTTTGCTATCTCTTGCCAGTCTTCACACTGGTGAGCCTACTCTCTGGCTGCGCCGACAAGCCTGTGGAGGAAACCCCGGATTCACCGCTTCACGTGCAAAAACTGGACAAGGCCACCCTTAAAGCCACCGGTTCGGAGAACCAGGCCCGCGCACTGCCAGACCGTAAAGCACAACTGGATCTCTACCAGGCGCCCAAGACCCTGGCGGGCCTGCAATTCGACGGCGAAATCAGTTCCGAGCACGCGCGCACCCTGCGTTACCGGGATGCGGATGGCAAGGAACAGCTTTCCCTTACCCTGTCCGGCTTGCCTGCGGGCTGGGACACCATGCAACCCCGGCGCGCCGTAGCGGGCTACTACAGCGAACTGCGCCAGCGCCGGGTCGACAAGGCACTCAGCAACAGCGCCAACGCGCTCAGCATCATCAGTGAGCGACTGGTGGACCTGGAAGGCAACCCCAGTGCCCAGGCCCAAATGCGCTGGGTAGAACCCAACCGCCCAATTCAAAACCAGGCGTTACTGGTCACCTTGATCAACGACAACTTCATCCGCATCAGCAACGCCAGCTACCGGCAGAAAACCGTCTGGTTACTGCAACAGACAAAACGTGTACTGGCTGAGTTCAAGGCGGCCCAGAACGTGCCAGCTCCGTAATCGCAGCGTGTTACCCTAGGGCCTCACAGCGACGCCGCCAACCACACGGATCCCATGACCGCTCCCCTATTCACTGCGCTGATCCCGGTCCGACTAGAGGGACCACATTTGCTATGACCAAGACCGGCACCCTCCTCACCCAGCACCCAACCGACCAGCCCAGCACATCCCGGCACGCCATCGTCATCGGCGCCGGCCTGGCCGGCGCCACTACAGCCCGCGCCCTGGCCGAGCAACACTGGACCGTGACCGTCCTGGATCCGCAGGGCATTGCCGCCGGCGCGTCCGGGAATCTGGCCGGTGTCGTCTATAGCACCGCCAGCCCACACCTGACACCACAGAATCGTTTCTACCAGACGAGCTACCGCCATGCCTTGCGCTGGCTCCACCATTACGGCTTTCCCTCCAGTGACCAGGACGGCCAGCTCAATGGCGTCATTCAGCACTTTGTAAACGACAAACAACGGGACAAATTCACTGCCGCCATGGACAGCGGTGCCTGGCCTGCCGACCTGCTTCGCCCGGCGCTGGCCGGCAATGGAGTGGAACTGGTGGGCGGCGGTTACCTGCGCCCGGATCGCTGGTGCCGGCACCTTCTCAACCATCCAGCGATTACATTGCTTGATGACTCCGTGACGTCACTACAGGAAGGCTCCCCCGCCAGCGTCACGCTGGACAAAGGCACCCGGCTGCATGCCAACGCCGTGATAGTCTGCGCCGCCGGCGCCAGCCAGCAGCTACCAGGGCTGGGCTGGCTACCGCTCAAGCACATTCG
>NZ_LWFX01000910.1:0-5320 GCF_001635175.1 Alcanivorax sp. HI0083
TCAACCCGCTTCGCTCCATTATGGCCAGCTGATTACCTCCATCATCGGGCTGTTTGCGCGGCACAAGGTGTACCGCCAACGTTCCGTGCTCGGCTTTCTGGGCTTTGCCATGTTCAGCGTGCTGTGGACGTCGCTGGCATTCCTGCTGTCCGCTGAACCCTGGTCCTTCAATGATGCCACCATCGGCCTGTTCGGCCTGGCGGGGGCGGCGGGCGCCCTGTCTGCTCGCCACGCCGGCGTACTGGCCGACCGGGGTCACGGCCACCGGCTGACGATCGCCGGTATTGTCATCCTGCTGCTGTCCTGGGGATTGCTGGGGCTGGGAGGCACCTCACTCATCGCCTTGCTCGCCGGCATTGTGCTGCTGGACCTGGCCCTGCAAGCGGTTCACATCACCAATATGAACATGGTGTTTTCGCTGGATGAAAGCGCCCGCAACCGGCTCAACTCCGGGTACATGTTCCTGTATTTCCTGGGCGGCGCCTTCGGCTCACTGGCCTCTGCCGCCGCCTACGATGAACACGGCTGGTCCGGCGTTGTCATACTGGGGGCCGGCCTGGCTGTGGCGGCCCTGCTTTATAGCGGCTTGATGCTGGCCGAGGCACGCCGCCAGCACAGCCGTCACCCGGAAAGTTGACCGGGTTTTACACCCTGGTGATTTACCGCTTCGCCCAAGTCCTCTAGATTAAGGTCTCACGTCGGATAAAAAGGGAATTTCGATGAAATTACTGGGACTGTTGCAACTGGCCGTGGCGATCTACGCCATCGTAATGATTATCCAATCATCCGCAGAAACCGGCGCCAAGGTGCTGTGGGTGCTGCTGGTGCTGATTGTGCCGCTGATCGGCCTGATTATCTGGGCTCTGATGGGCCCGGGTTCACCCCTGAAGCGCTAGCCTTGGCTTCACCGGAGGCATCCGCCAGCTCGCGAACCTCAGCGGATTGCTGCCAGGCGCCCGGCGTCTGGTAGTAGCCGTGGGCAATGCCCTGAAAGCGGGGCTGATTGATCACGCGCTGCAAACGGCGCAGTGAGAAATAGGGAATATCCCGAAGAATGATATTGGCCAACCAGGCCGGCAAGGCTCCACCCGGATCCAGCACCACCTCAATGGTAACTTTCACCCTCCCCGGTTCGCCCGGCGAAAAGCGGTAATAGCCCTCCATCTGCGGCATACGCACGTAGCCGGCCTGCTCCGGATAAGCACCTGAATGCAAGGCGAAGGGCATTACCAGGTCCAGCGTGTCCGGCTCCTGGTAGAAGGTCACCCGCAGGGGAGCATCACGGTCTTTCACCGGCCACGGCAAGCGGGTAGTTACGTAGACGTCGCGTTGATAGGGGGAATTGCGCTTCAGGTCGCGAATTTCCGACACCATGTGCATAAACGAAGCAACGGCGTCGTAATCATCCAGCAAAGCACCGATGGCATTGAAGTCATTCACCCGCAAATCGGCCACGCCCCGGAAAGTTTTCAGGCGTGAGGTATCATCGTCCTGGCGAAACACCTGGACGGCGTCCCGATCGGTGACCAGCACCCACTCCCCCTCTTCGGCCAGCACCGGCACCGCGACCAGTGATAACACCAGCAGGATTGTCAGTTTTTTTATCATCATCATCCTGACCAATATGGCGCACGACCTTCCCGGTATTGCGCTATCTTTACCGCTCTGTCTTTATTGTTTTTCTACAGGCACTCTTCGCTGTACTGGAACTATCTCGCTGCGCCAAGATATTAAACAGCCTGTTTAAGCGGCTACTTTATAACCAAGAGAGTAACGATTGTATCCCGGCAAACAGGCAGTTCGTGATCAAGACCACACAAATAATGGCATTTTGCCATGGCCGCCAAGCAGCGAGCCTATAAATAGGGCTCCATCATATGAGCCAGTGCATTGCGCACCCGCCGCCAAGGCGCCATTTGTCGAAAGCCGGCCTGATCCAGCCGCTGTGACAGCGCGATCCGCTCATCCAGCGCGTCATCAATCTGCTCCGCCAGCTCCTCCCCATAACATTCCAGATCAAACTCGAAGTTCAATCTCAGACTGCGGGCATCCCAGTTCCCGGACCCCAACATGACCCAGTGCTGATCCACCGTCATCACCTTGCTGTGGTCAAAAGGCGGTGGCGACAGGTACAACTCAGCCCCCTCCGATACCAGCCAGTGCAAGGCATGCAGACTGGCCCAATGAACCAGCCGCAGGTTGTTTTTGCGAGGAATCACAATTTGTACCCGCACCCCTTTCAGCAACGCCAGTTGCAATGTCGCCAGCAAGGTCAGGTCGGGTACAAAATACGGGGTGACGATGCGAATACGGGATTCGGCGCTGCCAATAGCCGCCAGCAGCGTCATGCGGCGCTTGTCGAAATCCGCGTCCGGCCCGGCGCTGATGCCCCGCGACTGCACATTGCCCAGCCAGGCCGGACCACGGTAACTGGTGTCCAGCAACTCGCCACTGGTGAAATACCAGTCTGCGGCAAAGCTGCGCAATAACTGCCCTACCACCGGCCCTTCAATACGGGCATGTAAATCGGTAATTTTCGGCGGCTGCTGTATATAACCGGCCCGGATGTTCATGCCACCGGTAAAGCCATAACGGCGGTCAACCACCATGAATTTGCGGTGATTGCGCAGATTCAGATACGGCATGCGCCAAGGGGCCAGGGAATACAGAAAACGTTCCACCGGCACCTTGCCACGGCGCAGGCGCCAGACCACCGATGGCAGGGAATACAGAGCGCCGACGCCGTCCACCAACACCCGCACCTTGACCCCACGGGCCACTGCCGAGGCGAGCGCGTCGGCCAGCGGTTTGCCGGCGGCATCGTTGCCGAAAATATAGGAGGCCAAATAAATGCTTTCTGTCGCATTGTGGATGGCATCCACCATGGCCTGGTAAGCGCCGGGGGCATCCAGCAGGGTAATACGGTTGCCATCGGTGAGTGGCAAGTGGGTCAACCGCCCCACCAGGCGGCTGAGAATTTTCAGGTGTTTCAGGTCCGGTTCCGGCTCGGCCGCGATGCGCCAGCCA
The DNA here is from genome assembly GCF_001635175.1 of Alcanivorax sp. HI0083. Lineage (NCBI taxonomy): Bacteria > Pseudomonadati > Pseudomonadota > Gammaproteobacteria > Oceanospirillales > Alcanivoracaceae > Alcanivorax > Alcanivorax sp. HI0083. The sequence goes on from NZ_LWFX01000910.1 coordinate 3,028, forward strand.
TCATTGCTGTCAATCAGGCCACCGGTAAGCTGGCGTGCCCGCCGGCGAATGCGATTGACCCCCAGCATGTAATAGAGCAGCGCGCCCAACACCGGCACCAGCCAGACCAGCCCGGTCCAGGCCGCTGCGGCACGGGCATCGCGTTTATTCTGAGCGACATGCACTGTCACCGTCACCGCCAAACCGATACTGATAGCCGCCGCCACATAGGGCCAATAAGGGTCCAGCATCGTCAATAATGCGTCGATTTCAGCGGTCCAGTAAGTGACATCCAAAGGCATTCAGCTCCGTCCCTGAAACGGGTATCCGCCCAACGATAGCATAACCGGCGGGCCCCGCGTCCGCCGGGCTTTGCGCTTTGCGCGCCGCTTCCCTAGAATACGCTCTCTTTTGGAACACTGGTCGGCTGGCGCCTATTAAACAGCGTGCAGAAAATGACCACTCTCCTCCCCGATCAGGCTGGGGGGCGATCCGTTCCAAGTCCTCTGCGTCGCCTCGCCGACGCACGTTAAACGGGCCAAACAGGTCCAACTCAGCGCCAGCCGCCGCTGGCCATCAGTAGTAACGACTAATTCCGCTGGTTTAGGCAACCAGTGTACCGGTGTTGACGGCGTTATCGTCATGCCGGCGCATGATGAGGAGCGATACCATGCCCGAAACCAATACGGTTATTCCGCTGCACCAGGACACTCGCGAGAGCACCGACAAGCTGGCTCAATCTTTTGAACACGGCTACGACGAACCCCGCCGGTTCAAGGTCTACACGGCCCGCCAGCTCGACAAGATCGAGCCGCTCAAACGCCTGGACGACGAGACCCGCTTTGCCATGGACGTGGTCGCCAATGTGCTGCCGTTTCGGGTCAATGAGTACGTCATCAATGAGTTGATCAACTGGGACAACGTACCCAATGATCCCATCTACCAGCTCACCTTTCCCCAGAAAGGCATGCTGGCCCCGGAGCACTTCGACAAGGTGGCCGACGCCATGCGCGGCGGCGACAAGGCGGAAATAAAAGCCGCCATCGCCGAAGTCCGTGACGCCCTGAACCCGCACCCCGCCGGGCAGATGGAACACAACATGCCGGAAGTGGACGGCGAGAAGATCGATGGCGTTCAGCACAAGTACAATGAGACCGTGCTGTTTTTCCCCAGCCAGGGTCAAGTGTGTCACAGCTACTGCACTTTCTGCTTCCGCTGGGCCCAGTTCATCGGTGACAACGATCTGAAAATCGCCACCAAGGAAGCCGGCCAGCTGAAGAAATACATTCAGGCCCACCCGGAAATTTCCGATGTGCTGATCACCGGTGGCGACCCGCTGGTCATGAAGACCAAGAACCTGCGCGCCCATATCGAACCGCTGCTGGAACTGGAACAGATCCGCACCATCCGCATCGGCTCCAAGGCACTCACCTTCTGGCCACAACGCGTGGTGTCCGATGCCGACGCCCAGGACCTGCTGGACCTGTTCGAGGAAGTGATCGCCAGCGGCAAACACCTGGCACTGATGGCGCACTACAACCACTGGCAGGAACTGGAAACGGACATCGCCCGGGAAGCCGTACGCCGGGTACGCGCCACCGGGGCCGTGATCCGCGCCCAGGGCCCGCTGCTGGCACACATCAACGACAACGCCGACGACTGGGCGCGCCTGTGGCAGACCCAGGTCGAGCTGGGCATCATCCCCTACTACATGTTTGTGGAGCGTGACACCGGCGCCCGCCATTACTTTGAAGTGCCCCTGGCCAAGGCCTGGGAAATCTATCGCGACGCCATGAAACAGGTCTCCGGCATCGCCCGCACCGCGCGAGGCCCGAGCATGTCCAGCCACCCGGGCAAGGTGGAAATCCAGGGCGTGACCGAAATCAACGGCGAGAAAGTCTTCGCCCTGCGTTTCATCCAGGGCCGTAACCACGACTGGGTTCAGCGTCCCTTCTTCGCCAAGTACAACGAGGAAGCCACCTGGCTCAACCATCTGGAACCGGCCTTCGGCGAAGACAAGTTTTTCTTTGAAGACGAGCTGGCGGAGATGGAGAGCGAGTAAGGATCAGTTGATAGTGGATAATTGACAGTTGACAGCTACGCGGAAAAGCGTGGAATTGATCTGAAAGTAAAGAGGCCGCATCCAAAGTTTGGGCGCGGCCTCTTGCGTTTAGGTCTAAACCGACCTCTTATCGCGTCGCTGTCAACTTTCCACTATCAACTTTCAACTGCTTTTCCTTACCGCTGAATGACAGCAATAATGAATTCACCCAACTCAAGGAGAGTCCGATGAAGAAAATTCTCGCCAGTGCAT
>NZ_LWFX01000911.1:0-7789 GCF_001635175.1 Alcanivorax sp. HI0083
CGGCGGCGAAACAACAACGCTGGAGGGGCATGATGAGCCGTATCTTTGCCATTCCGCTGTTCATCGGCATCACCAGTATCGTGGGGCTGCTGGCCGCCCTGCTCGGCGATGGCATCTACGACGGAGTATCCTGGTTGGGCCTGGGCATCCCGGTGGCCGCCGTTATTTACGCCTACGCCAAACGACACTGACCGTCGCCACAACAGACTACTGTAGGAGCCCCACTTGAGGGGCGAACAGCGACGGGGGGATCGAAACTCGTCTCACTACAGAGCAGAAGTCACAAAGATAATCTGATGTCTTTCAGGTTTGGATTTCGCCCCTCAAGTGGGGCTTGTACAGGGAAGCAAAACCATTAGAAGCGCACGGTAACCGCCGAAATAAACGCATCGCGAGTACCGATAAATCCATCGTATTCCAGCATGACCGACAGCCTCGGCGTTACGTCCCAGTTGGCTCCCGTCACCAGATTCCAGCGATCAGAATTGCTCTGATCCACCTTGTAATCCAGCACCTGATCGGTGCCCGGTATCGCCAGGCTACCGGCCGCTACCGTACGCACATCCAGATAGTTACCCCCGGCGAACACCGTCAACCGCCCGGCCCGGTTTAATGCAAAGCCGCGCCCCACCCGCGGGCTGATGGTCAAGGCACGCCCTTCCAACGTGGTCTTGTCGGAATCCGTCCAGGTCACGTTAAAGGGAACCAGCAAAAACCAATCCCGCCACCCGGAAGCCACCACGCCACCGGCACCGTAATTCATCGGGCTCAGGTCCACATCGATGGGAAAACGCACCTGCTTGCCTTCAAACAGGTGGCACACCGGCGGCCTAATCGCGCCAGTACAGTCCTTGCCGATTTGATCCAGCATGGTATCGCCATCAATCGCAATATCCAGATCCAGGTCCCCGTTTACCTGCCCGAAGGTGCCATACAGGTTCAGGAAAGGCAGCACCCAGGCATCCACCTTGATCTGCTCGGTAATCAAATCACTATCGGCGCCGAAAGACACAAACTCGTATGGCCGAGTGCCATTGCCATTGAAACCCACCTGCAGGTTTTCGATACGCATGTCCTGGCGTACATCCGCCCGCAGCACACCGATACCGAAAGGCATCGGCAAGTCATACCCCCTGGCCACCGCTTGCTTGCCAAGCAATGGCAGCGGATGGTTCCAGTAACGTGGGGCATCATCACGGGGAGTATCGTGGCTGGAGTAGCGATTGGGAAAGTTATACTGGGACAGGCCGGTATCAGTGAGGCGGTGATTCACCCGTACCTGGCTGATATCCATGCTGGCGCCCGCCGACACCCCGGTTTCACTGGAAACAAACAGCTCAATGCCCGCATTGGCGGAGCCAAGCTGCTCATCACTGTTGCCCACATTGGAACTTGCATTGGAGCGTAACAGCCACTTGCCCCGTGTGATCTGGTCGATCACAGCCGGGTCGCTAATCACCGCCACAAAGCGCTCCGCCCGCGCACCAATCCCCAGCCCCATGCGAACGGAATGAATATCCAGGTAGGTATGGGTGTCATCGCGCTGGTCGTGTAATACCGCCACCGACGTGCCACCCCCCAGGGGACCCAGAAGCAAAACATCGGTGGTGCCGACAATGTAACCCGGGGCAGCATCCAGTTTTTGTTGCAGCTCCGGCATCTCGGCAGAGAACTGTTGCAGCGCCTTGTCGGTTTTCCAGTCAACCTGTACGCGCACGGCATCCACATCAGCCACTGGCGTCCCCACACAGCCGGTAAGAATTCCCACACCGAATACCAGCAAGGCCAGTTTGACTGATAGAAACAAATGCCCCATTCACCGCTTCCCTATGCTACTTATCGTAGATTCCATCATTCCTTCACCGGATGGTGGACGGTTTTGGGGAAAGTGTCACGCTACAGACGGGAAGCCCATGGCCACCATGCGCGATGCGCTAACCGAGGAGCCACGCCAGGCAGATATATCCCAGCGCGGCGACAACCCCGGCAAGCTGAAAAATAACGGCCATGATCGCCGCCGGCCGCGTCCACTGATACCGATCCAGAACAAAGACAATTACCCCGAGGGCAATGCACAATGCAGCAGGTATCTTGAGTTCAGGAGACGGGCCAGAAACAGTAGTGATGTTATTGCTCGACACGGACAGCCCAATATCGGCAACCCAAAACATCACGCCGAGAAAAACGTCCAGAGTGGCGACAGCCCTGACCATCCAAACGTTGATCATCCTGCACCTTTTTTAAACAAGAACGCCGCCACTTCACGGCTAAAAATTTTCAACCCAGCACGCTTACGGCTGCCTGTCGAAGGTTTTCACCCCTTCCGGAATCTTGAACCAATCCTGCTTTTCGCTGATCCAGATATGCGCCTGGGGCTCAAGAATGCTGGTATCCGCCAGATTGGCTGGTTTGAGTTTGATACTGTCTGGCTCATCCGGGTTAACGTGGTAAATGCGATTGCCGCAGGTGGGACAGAACATTGCCGCACTGGTATTGCCACTGTCCGCAGTACGCAGCCATTCGCGCATTTCACCATGAAACACAATGTCTTGGGCGCGTACAACAGCGGTAAGGCTGAATGCACTGGTGGACAGCTTCTGGCACGCCTTGCAGTGGCAGGCCAGTACTTTCTGGGGTTCAGCCAATAACTGGTAGGTCACCGCACCGCACTGGCAAGCACCGTCGATTGGATAGGTCGCCATCTCTCCCACCTTCGCTTATTCAGAATGATCGCCCGCAGGCTCATACCGATAATGCCCGGTGATGCGGTAGTCGAACAACATGTCTTCCAGGCGAGGCCCCGCACCAATGTTATGCACAATCTTCGGAGTGCCCGTGTTCGCCGCCAGCTTGTCGGTAACAATGCCAATATGAGGCAAATTCCCGGGTAACATCCAGGTCACCAAATCTCCGGGCTTATAATCCGACGGAGTCTGGCTTATCGGCAATGACTTGCCATGGCGGGCAAAGAAAGCCTGCAAGTTTGGCACGCGGCGGTGATCGATATTGCGATCGGTGGAACTTAGCCCCCAGATCCGTTTGGACGGATAAGCCGCGAAGTTGGCTGCCATATCCTCATGAACCAAAACCTGAAGATCTACGCCCAGAGTACGGTAAGCGCGAATCACCACATCGGTGCAGACACCGATATTCGCCGGCACATCACCATTGGGGTAATCCAACCGATAGTAGGCGCCGTTGTAGCTAATCTGATGCTGCGTGCGCTCAAGCGCCGCCGACACCAGATCCTGTTGAAAAGCGTTTGCTTGCACAACGCCTGACAACAGCCCCCAAAGTAACGCTAACCCGCATCCCAGGCGTTGTGACATACCCCTACCCCGCTCGCTTTCCAATCATTCAGATCCATTATCCGACCGCCATCAGGGAAGTCTGTTCCGGTAAGCCCGCAGGATGTCGTCCACCCGCTCTGCATGATCCATATCAACACGGAGGAAAAACGGAACAACCCAATCGCAACCGGCAAGCTGACAATGCCGCTTCCAGTCACCAAACGTATCGATACTGTCCAGCGTCAGAGCCACCGAACCGCCCCGCTCGGCAAACCCACCACCAATGCTTTCTCCCAGCACCAACCATTTGTCATCGCAGAAGGGCCGTATGGAAACGGTATACACATGATGCCGCTGATCCTGCTCGGTGGGTGCACGGTTCTCCATGCCCAGGGTCAAGGTCGCCGTCTTCAAATCCGCAAAATCCACTGCTTCAGACCACTTCAGCAGTGCCGGCACGTCCAGCGACGCTTCCTGCTCCCACACATTTTGGCCATCCCACATCTGGGTTTTATCCAGGGCCGTCCAGCTCAGCGCCCCGGGGGTGACGTCACAGGCTCGCAGCTTGAGAGGAAACGCCAGAAACCACAGCGGTGTATCCGCGACCCGGGCAGAGGGAAACTGGCGAAAACGGCCATCGTCGAACTCGATAATCAACTTGAACGATTCCAGTGGCACCACACGTTTGATCGACAGCGGCATTAACGTCTCCCGGCTTACTGGCGGGCCGCCAGCGTCACGATGTTAAGACAGTAGAACATGCTCATCGCATCCCCCCCTGAGCGCCAGCAACCGGCACACTGCGGAAGGAAAAAATCAGTCAACAGATACCTCAGGCTTTTGCACAATCATGTAGGTATGAAGCTCGGGATACTGGTCATACTCCAGATGCCGGCACACACCGCCAAGCCGGGATACCAGCGCCAGAAAGCCGTTAACGCCCAGGGAGGAGTAATACATTTCCGGGCCCATGAAATCATCCCGGTGATCTCCCGGTTCATCGGTACCGCCAAACGAGAAGATCAGCACCCCGCCCGCTGCAAGGCTGTTCACCAGCCGGGTGATAACATTTTCCTGTTCCGAGAGAGGCACATGCCAGATGCTGTCCCACGCCGTGATAAAAGCATAATCAGCAGGGCTGTCCCACTGGCAGATATCCTGATGATGGAAGGTCACATCCGGGTGGCGGTCACCGGCCAATCGCAGCATCTTCTCTGAAATATCCACACCTTCCGGCGCAAACCCTTCTTCCTGTAGCAAATCAATAAACCGGCCCGTACACCCACACCCCACATCCAGCGCCCGGCCCTTGCGGCGGACAAACTGCAGCGCCCGCTTGTGCGCCTCAATACCATTCTGGCGATTGAACTTTTCACTTTCCCACAGGTGGGTAATGGTGTCGTATTTCTTGCCGGTTTCAGTGGGATTCATAAGCCATCAGCCGTTGGAACGTTGCGAAAAAAATACCCAGCCAAAGAAAAGCATAAAGGCCAGGTCGTTGAGCCCGTAGAGGCTGTAAAACACCCCGGCAAACAGATCCTGCTCATACACCCCGCCAAGACTATGGTTCGCCATCCACAGCCCCCACGCCAGCACGTACACCAGCTTCTCCACGGCAAAGGCTGCGGCCAGCCAGCGGATATTGCCCTGGATAAACGCCGCCCCCAGATAGGCCAGCCCCCACACCACAATCATCAGCAGCCCAAAGTTGGACATCACCACCGGATCGGCCTGGTTGATGGCGTCATTGGTGAAAGCACGGGAGAAAAGCAGCACACCGCCAATATTCATTAGCGCGGCGGCGATAAAACCGTTTTTGACCAGGTTTGTGTTCATTGTCTTTCCAGAGGATTAAGGGGTCTTTGGGTTTCATAAAACCTGACAGGCCAACGGCAAGACTATACGTGCCGCACCAGCCAAGAAATTTACTGCAGGAGCACCACTTGAGGCGTGAACCATTTACTAGCGAATCTGGAAGCCTGAATTATTTAACATGGGAAAAGATCACCCCCTGTACATTTAATTAACCCCCAACGGAAGTCTAAAATCCTCAATTCATTCCTTCAATACAATTGATCACTAAAGCGCCTAGCTGACGGGTGTTATATGGATTTCCATTACTATTGAGAATGCCAAGCTTTAGCTCACTGGCTAACGTTCTTAATTCAGGTTTAGCGACTGGTGATAATTCACCATTGACATACACCTCTATAGAGCCGTTCTCCAGCTCCCTAATCTTACGATTGCCGTATTCTGCAACTCTGATCGCTTTGAGCTGGGAAGCCGGCTTGGGAGTCCGAACCAGCTTTGATAAAGAAATAGAATATTTTCCTTGAGAGTTTTCGACCCCCATAAGGTTTATTGCCTCAGAGACACCACCATTAAATAGCATTTCAATTTGCATTTCCTCTGTATTCACACGAAGTATCATGACACGATCAACCTCGTGAAGAGTTCTAGGGTTAAACGATATATGGCCACCCAAGCCCATCATTGCTGTTGTTTTTACGGAAATACGGTCCCCATCTCCGCTCACAACATCATAACCTTTTTGATTTACTTCCGTAGCCATCTGCCCATTGGTAATTAGCGCAGAGTAAAGTTCCCCGATCCGCCCAATAAGATGGCGCAATTCCGTAGGAGGCACTCCCCAAAGCAACTCCCTTTCAAACCAAGTCATTGCTTCACCCAACGATTGAATGAGCTGCATTTGAGTTAATGCCAAAATTCATTCCCCTTACCTAGCGCCTGTTATTTTATAAACACTCACTAGTCATTACAGCCAACCCTAATTAATAGAGACTAATTTTTTCTTTCAATCCAATTCCGCAACCCAATTCCGCAACCCAATTTCAGGGCAGTTCTTGCCTTTATCTACTTGACGCACGGGGCAAGACCTGACCCTCGTGTCCACTCAGAATGAATTATTGATACTTCACGAAGCATTTCAACTGCATCCAAAAGCGACTTTATTTCATCATGAAGGTCACGAAGAGTAATTTCGGCGGCACGCTCAAGATTTAGAAACTTGAAAGTAGCTCCGGCCTTTTCTTTTATTGTTCTCTTGCTAAGCCTACTAGCACTGATGGCTTGGTAAGCAATATTTGCTATTACATCTGAAAAAGTTGCGTCTGGAGAACAGGATACATCTATGTATTCTGAGTCAGAACTCTGATACTGGTTGGCAGCTGTTGCAGCGAGGGAAGATTTACCAACCCCTCTGTCTCCATAGATAAAAATATGGCGCCCAGAAGCATAAAGAGCTTCTTCAATTCTTCTGAGCTCCTTCTCTCTTCCGAATAAATGTTCAATACTATGGATCGGCTGCGCAGGAAAAACTAGCTTTGCCAGCTTCTTTCCAAATGATTGCCGTTCATATCCCTCAATTGCCATTAATCAGTCCTAAAGGTTAACTCTGATGAAAATATAACGCCTAAGCGCACCGGCGGCCTGTCCAGGCCGCCCAAGTGACGCGATTTGTTATGCAAATTGCTTGAATCCGAGATAGGTGTCTATGGCACCCCAGATGAAAATCCCGTATGAAGCGAGCCCCATAAAAATGCAACTCACGTTCAAAACCCAGCCCCAAAATTTGCATCGTTCACTTTGTGAAGAGTAAAGCCACTGGCTCAAATACGTTAAACCTGAGACCAGGCCAATAACGAATACCCCAAAAGTAAAAATCATCAATGAGCCAGAAAAAACCGAAAGCTTGCCTGGATTCTCAGTGGTCAACTTACCTAGGAAAGCCAGGAGGGCAATTGTTGCACCTCCGTTCATCAGCAACGACGTCTTAATGGCGTTTTGCCCCGCAGTTATTACGGACCTAAACATTTCAAGAGCCGACGATTGCTGAGCTTTACGATCCTCTACGTTAGCCTGTAATTGAGCGCGTATCTGCTCCAGTTTAACCGGATCGACCTCCTCCTCTGGGGCATCGATAACCCTATTGAGATAAGCAAGTAGGTCGTCACTCTGAATCGCATTGATACCCTGCTCGTTTTTTAGGTGCGCTATTTCATCGCGCAAATTACGAGCTAATGCCTTTGCTGACATTCAACACCTTTTGCATAACGCTTCAAACAGGGGCGCGCTGTAAGCGCGTCCATGCCTGCTTTGACTTGTTATGAGTTACACAACAAGACCTTATGAAGACTGCTTTGCCAATGGCCATTTGAGACCTCACCATAATGAATGTGTAGGGCATGCACAGCATTACAGTTGTTGCATGACATAATACCTAAAAAAGTGTTACCCCACTGGTTGCTCTGGGGTAAATTGAAATTCTTACCTAACTTACTAACAATTACTTTTTCTTGTTCTTTATTATCTTTCCAAAACTCGAATGTTTCTTTTGAAATATCATAACCACAAGCACCACAATTTATGTTTATAGTGCCACCGCCCATTGAGTCACCGTCATAGTACATAACGGGTTTGTCTTTATGCTCAATAACAGTTTTTTTATATGATATTTCCATATTCACCTTAAAAACTCA
>NZ_LWFX01000912.1:0-17991 GCF_001635175.1 Alcanivorax sp. HI0083
AGCCGGTTGCGCAGATGATGGCGGCCATGCCCCGTGCTGGAGGCAAGAAAGACGGGGGGAGCGACGGCATCAAAAATGGCAGCAACATGATGGGCATCATGGGCGTAGAAGCCATGTGCTGGGGAGATGTGGGGCTGATGCTGTCGATCCCTGGCGCCAGCGGGCTTGGCAATGCTGCGATCATGGCGGTGGGCACCCCGGAGCAGAAGGAAAAATACGGCAAACTGTACTGCGCCATGGCGATTACCGAGCCGGGCGCGGGCTCCGATTCCGCTGCGGTTGCGACCACTGCGGTGGCCGATGGGGATGAATGGGTGCTTAACGGCGAGAAAATCTACTGCACCGCCGGTCAGCGCTGCGATGCCATTGTCGTTTGGGCCACGCTGGACAAAACCCTGGGCAAGGCGGCGATCAAGTCTTTTATCGTGCCCCGTGATAATCCTGGCGTGCAGCTGGTGCGTGTGGAAGACAAGATGGGCCTGCGGGTGTCGGATACCGCCGCGTTGGCGTTCAATAATTGCCGGATTCCCAAGGATCATATTCTCGGTTCCGCCGAGGTGGGAGATACCGAGGAGGCGCGTAAAAAAGCCTTTGGCGGAGTGATGCAGACGTTCGACAACACTCGCCCCCAAGTGGCTGCCATGGCCTTGGGCGTGGCGCGTGCGGCGCTGGAAATAACCCGTGAAGTGTTTGAAAAAGAAGGGCTTGAGGCGGATTTCTCGAAACTACCTTATAACTCGACAGCCCGCGAACTGGAGCTCTACCGGCTGGAAGCGGACCTGGAAGCGGCCCGCCTGATGACGCTGAAGGCCGCCTGGATGGCCGACAATGGCCAGCCCAATTCCCGTGAAGCTTCCATGTGTAAAGCCAAGGCGGGGCGCATGGGGAACGATGTGACCCTAAAGTGTGTGGCGTTGTGTGGTGAGCTGGGCTATTCAGAGCGCACCCTGTTGGAAAAACTGGCCCGCGATTCAAAGATCATCGATATCTTTGAAGGCACACAGCAGATCCAGCAGCTGATCGTGGCAAGGCACCTGCTTGGGCTGTCGTCCAAAGAGCTGAAATAGGAAAAATAGCTACGAGCTACGAGCTACAAGCGAAAAAAGAAGAGCGCGGCCTGGCCGCGCTTTTTGTTTTTGGGTTGGGGCATTAAGCTTGGCCATTGTCATGGTTCGAGGGAAATTCTATGTCTGAGTCGCTGGCTGGCAGGGTCGTCTGGATTACCGGGGCATCCTCCGGGATTGGTGAAGCGCTGGCGAAGGAATATGCCCGCCGTGGCGCCAGGCTGGTGCTGTCCGCTCGCCGGCAAGAAGAGCTGGAGCGAGTGTGTGGCGGGCTGGTGAACAGCGAAGAGCACGTAGTGCTGCCGCTGGACCTTGGCCAGAGTGAGGCCATGGCGCCAGCCGTGGAGCGGGTCAGGCAGGCCTGCGGGCGACTGGATCAAGTGGTGCACAATGGCGGGATTTCCCAGCGCTCACTGGTGGCCGACACGGATCTGTCCGTGGATCGCCAGATCATGGAGGTGAATTTCTTCGGCACCGTGGCGCTGACCAAGGCCGTGCTTCCCTGGCTGAAAGAGCAAGGGGGTGGACGTTTTGTGGTGATTACCTCCCTGGTGGGGGAGCTGCCAACGCCGCTGCGTAGCGCCTACAGCGCCAGCAAGCACGCCTTGCATGGCTTCTTCGAGTCCCTGCGGGCGGAAGAGTATGATCAGGGCATCCGCGTGACGCTGGTGATGCCCGGCTTTATTCGCACCCAGGTGTCGATCAATGCGCTCACCGCGGATGGCTCTCGCCAGGGCACCATGGATGCTGCCCAGCAGACCGCCATGGCCCCGGAAGAATGCGCCAAACGGCTGGTAGAGGCCGTGCAGCGGGGCCGTGATCAGGTTATCATCGCCGGCCGCGAAGGGGCGGGCATCTACCTGAAACGCTGGGCTCCCTCGCTGTACCGTAGACTGATCCGCAAAATGAAGGTCACCTGATGTCACAGGACAACACCGATACCAAGAAACGTACCCGTCTTAACAAGCTGCAGAAGAAACTGCGGCGGGAAACGGGCCGCGCCATTGCTGATTTCAACATGATCAGTGAGGGTGACAAGGTGATGGTGTGTCTGTCCGGCGGCAAGGATTCCTACACCATGCTGGAGATTCTGCGCAATCTTCAGCACTCCGCGCCGGTGAATTTCGAGCTGGTAGCGGTGAATCTGGACCAGAAACAACCCGGGTTCCCGGAGCACATCCTGCCCGAGTACCTGGAAAAGGAAGGCGTGGCGTACCACATTCTGGAAAAGGACACCTATTCCATCGTCAAGGAGAAGGTGCCGGAGGGCAAGACCACCTGCGGCCTGTGTTCACGCCTGCGCCGGGGCAGCCTGTACGGGTTTGCCGAGGAAATCGGTGCCAACAAGATTGCCCTTGGCCACCACCGGGATGACATCGTCGAAACCCTGTTCCTGAACATGTTCTACGGCGGCAAGATGAAGGCCATGCCCCCCAAGCTGCGCAGCGATGACAACCGCAATGTGGTGATTCGCCCGCTGGCTTATTGCCGTGAAAAGGACATCATCGAGTTTTCCGCCCTGAAAGAGTACCCGATTATTCCCTGCAACCTCTGCGGTTCCCAGAAGAACCTGCAGCGCCAGGTGATCAAGGACATGTTGCAGCAATGGGACAAGCAACAGCCGGGGCGCATTGAAAATATCTTTGCTGCGGTACAGAACATTGCTCCCTCCCAGCTGGCAGACACCCGCCTGTTCGACTTTGAAAATCTGGAGCAGGGCCAGCAGCAGGGCGGTGAGCAAGCTCACCGTCTGGATGTGGTTAACCTGTTCGCCTGATCAAAAAAACAGCAGTCTCGAGTTTGTTTACCGCTAAACATGATTCACGGCGCCGTTTCCGGTAAAATGCCGTCGCCTTATTTCGGGGCGCCCGTCTTTACGCGCCTTGAACCGTTTCCCCGGGGTTTCGCGATAATCCAGACGGCGGCGTGTTGATGCCGACCGGTTGCCGGATTTTCCCCGAACGTCCCGATTAACCAAGATTCTCTCGACCAGAAGGGTAGGAGCACCATGACCGATCGTATTCAGAAGGGTGGCCTGGAAATCGCCGCCGAACTCCATGATCTGGTAGTCAATGAGATTGCGCCGGGTACCGGCGTCGACCCGGAACACTTCTGGGCCGAGCTGGAAAGCATCCTCAATGACCTGGCCCCCAAGAACAAGGCGCTGCTGGTCAAGCGCGACGACCTGCAGAAGCAGATCGACGCCTGGCACAAGGCCCGTGCGGGGCAGGCCATCGACATGGCTGAGTACAAGCAGTTCCTGACTGATATCGGTTATCTGCTGCCCGAAGGCGAAGACTTCAACGTCACCACTGAAAACGTGGATGCCGAAATTGCCACCATCGCCGGCCCGCAGCTGGTGGTGCCGGTGAAGAACGCGCGCTTTGCCCTGAACGCGGCCAACGCCCGCTGGGGCAGCCTGTACGATGCCCTCTACGGCACCGACGTAATCTCCGACGAAGGCGGTGCCGAAAAAGGCGGCGCCTACAACCCGAAGCGCGGCGCCAAGGTGATTGCCTGGGCCCGTGACTTCCTGGACAACTATTTCCCGCTGGCCAGCGGCTCCCATAAGGACAGCACTGGTTACGCCATCGAAGACGGCAAGCTGGTTGTGTCCCTGGGTTCAGAAAAAACCGGCCTGAAAGACGAATCCCAGCTGCAGGGTTACCTGGGCGATGCCGCCGCACCCACTGGTGTGCTGGTGAAGCACAACAACCTGCACGCGGAAATCCAGTTCGACGCCAGCCACCCGATCGGGGCTGACGATGCGGCCAACATGAAAGACGTGCTGCTGGAATCCGCCATCACCACCATCCAGGATTGCGAAGATTCCGTTGCCGCCGTTGACGCGGAAGACAAGGTCGAGGTGTACCGCAACTGGGCCGGTTTGATGAAAGGCGACCTGGAAGAAAGCTTCCAGAAAGGCGGCAAGACCATGACCCGCTCCATGAACGCGGACCGTGAATACACCGCGCTGGACGGCTCTTCCCTGACTTTGCATGGTCGTTCACTGCTGTTGGTCCGTAACGTGGGTCACCTGATGACCAACCCGGCGATCCTGCATAACGGGGAAGAAACCCCGGAAGGGATCATGGATGGCATGGTGACCGTGCTGGCCGCCATGCATGACCTGAAGAACATCAACAAGCTGAGCAACAGCCGCACCGGTTCCGTCTATATCGTGAAGCCGAAAATGCACGGCCCGGAAGAAGTGGCCTTTGCGGTTGAGCTGTTCGAGCGTGTAGAAAAAGCATTAGGTTTGGCTGCTAACACCTTGAAAATTGGCATTATGGATGAAGAGCGTCGCACCACGGTGAACCTGAAGGAGTGTATCCGTCAGGCCAAGGAGCGTGTCATCTTCATCAACACCGGTTTCCTGGATCGCACCGGTGACGAAATGCACACCTCCATGGAAGCCGGCCCCATGGCACCCAAGGGTGAAATGAAAGCCCTGCCGTGGATCGGCGCCTACGAAGACTGGAACGTGGACATTGGCCTGGAATGCGGCCTGAAAGGTCACGCCCAGATCGGTAAAGGCATGTGGGCCATGCCCGACGAAATGGCGCAGATGATGGCCAACAAGGCCGGTCACCCGAAAGCCGGTGCCAACTGTGCCTGGGTACCGTCACCCACTGCAGCCACGCTGCACGTGACCCATTACCATGAAATCAACGTGGCAGAGGTTCAGGAAAAGCTGGCCAGCCGCACCCGTGCGTCCCTGGACGACATCCTCACCATCCCGTTGCTGACCCGCGAACTGACCGCCGAAGAAATCCAGCAGGAGCTGGATAACAACGCCCAGGGTATGCTGGGTTACGTGGTGCGCTGGATTGATAGTGGCGTGGGTTGCTCCAAGGTGCCGGACATCAAGGATGTGGGGCTGATGGAAGACCGCGCGACCCTGCGGATCTCCAGCCAGCACGTGGCCAACTGGCTGCACCACGGCATCTGCAGCAAAGAGCAGGTACTGGAAACCATGAAGCGCATGGCGGAAGTGGTGGATCGTCAGAACGCCAACGACCCGGACTACGTGCCCATGGCCAAGGACTTCGACGGCTCCGTTGCCTTCCAGGCGGCCTGTGAGCTGGTATTCGAAGGCTGTGCACAGCCAAGCGGCTACACCGAGCCGGTTCTGCACCGTCGTCGCCGTGAGTTGAAAGCCAAGTAAGGCTTTCGAGCACACAGAAAAAGCCCCGCTAGTCGGGGCTTTTTTGGTTGTAGGGCGGCGACTCCTAATCCCCCCCGGGCTTTCTGCGAAGCCGCTGTGGTGGCGCGATAGCCAGAGTGTCGAGGTGCGAGAAACGAGTTTCGAAAGGCAAACCCCAAACCATGGGGAAGCCCGACGATTTTCGCTGCTCGTCACTCGTCACTCGTCACTCGTCACTCGTTACTCGTTACTTGCAATCAGGTTTATCGCGCCGCCTGCGGCGCTTCTGCGTCACCGCGTGTTGCGTGGTGCTACTCCTTCTCCACCATCACCTCCAGCGGCAAAGTCATGCTTTGTTGCTGGTTTTGATAGCTTCCAATGCTCTGACGGCTTCCACTCTGTGTCACGGTGATGCTGCCCATGGGCTGCCAGCGGCCCGGCGTGACCCGCAAGGTGGTGGCGCTGTGCTGGGTGCGGGCGCTGTTGTGGCTGGCCGGTTGATCAAAGCGCTGGCTGATCTGCAGTACCACGCTGCCGTCCGGGGTTAGCTGTGGCGTTACCTGAATCCCCTGATCCAGCTGTGCGAAGGTGGTGCCGTAATAGCCACCACTGAGCGCGACCAGGGTGCCCTGGCTTACATTGGCGGGGTAACCGCTGAGGGTGCGAATCTGGTAGTGATCCTGGCGCTGTTGTTGCTGGTTCTGCTGGCCGATGCGCACCTCGCCCTGAATCACCGGTGCCCGGCCGGATTCGATTCGGCCCCGGACATTGGTATCGATGCCGCTTTGTCGGCTGCTGCTGCCTTGTTGGCGTCGCAGGTGCACGATCAGGGTTGAGGGGGTGGCTTCCAGGCCGCCGAGGACGCTTTGCAGCTCCTGCATGCTGGCGTCGGTGGTACGCACAATCAGCTTGCCGCGATAGGCGCGAACGGAGCCGCCAGCCGGCAATAATGGCTCAATGACAGGCACCAGGGCGGGAGCGTCCGGACGCTCCAGCACATGGATGCTCATATCGTCAGCCGCAGACAGGCCGGGAAGGGCAAGCATGATGACAAGCAGTGTCAGGCACAGGCGCATGGGGTCCTCGCAGAGGTCGGTGGTTGCAGGGTTCCGACTCTCTCTACAGTAGCGCTGCCCGCAGCGGCTCGCCAGTAGGGCGGTGGCGCCAAATTTTGCCAGGGGCTGGCGCTGGCGCCCACCATGCCTACAATGTGCGTCCCGTCAGTCGCTTCGCCAGTCAGGAATGCCATGTTTGCCAATAGCCGTGCGGTCAGCTCGAACCAGTCGGGTGTCCATGTTGATCTGGAAAAGGTGGTGCGCCGGCACCTCGCTTCGGTCTGGCGGGCCCCCATAGCCGACCACGATCGTAGCGCCTTTGAGCAGGCCCGGGCTTGGCGCGATGAGCAAGGGGAAGATCGCCCGCTGATGCTGGATTCCGGCTGTGGCACGGGCCGTTCTTCTGTTCTGTTGGCTCACGCGAATCCGGATGCCCTGGTGATCGGTGTGGATCAGTCGGCCAACCGGCTGGAGCGGGGTGGGCGCCGTTGGCTGCAGCCACCGGACAATCTGCTGTTTCTGCGCGCGGATTGCACCGGGTTATGGCGCCTGATGGAGCAGGCCGAGTGGCAACTTGCCCGGCATCAGATTCTATACCCGAACCCCTGGCCAAAAAGTGCCCACCTGAAACGGCGCTGGCAGGGACATCCCGTGTGGCCTTCTGTGCTGACGCTGGGCGGTGAGCTGGAATTGCGCAGCAACTGGGCGGTGTATCTTGAGGAAGTGCAGGTGGCCCTGGCAATCAGTGGGATTGATGCGGTGCTGGCGCCGTTAGCGGTAGAGGGAGAGGCCGCTACGGATTTCGAGGAAAAGTATCTGGCCAGCGGCCAGGCGATCTGGCAGTTGACCGCCAGTTTGATCGTGGATTGAAAGATTGTCGGATTACGCCCTTCGGGCTAATTCGACCTACTTGAAAGGTCAATTTTTGTAGATCGTGTTTACCTAGGGGCACAGAGAGTCCGAAGGGCGTAATCCGACACCCAAGCGGTTCACTCATCGCAAAGCGACCGATTTTGTGCCCGGCTTCAAAGCCTCAGCCAAGTAGGTCGTATTAGGCGTAGCCGTAATCCGACATTCAAAGCCTAAGCTCACGCAGCTCCGGTGATCCGCCGGCCCGTTCCCAATGCTCCTGAAACTGTTTGCCCAGCCGCGGCGCACGCGGTAGTCGGTGTCCACACAGATCCAGTCGTCCGGGGCGCGGCCAGCCGCTGGCTTCAAACAGGCCAGTGCCATCGGCAATGGCGAAGCACAGCTGGGCATCGCTGTCATCTTGCTGGGTCTGGCGGAGGATGATCCGTGAGGGCAGGCGGCGAGACAGATGAATTAGCCGGTGGCCGGTGCGCACGGCATTGTCCGCACTATCAAACAGAATGCGGATATCGACCCGGGCACTGCTCAGGGCAAGGCGCTTGATGGCGCTGCACACCTCGGCGTTGTCGGTGAGCGCATCCAGCGTGGGAACCCGCAGCCAGAGGCTGCGGCGGCTGGCGCCGATCAGCGTGGCCAGCGCGAGGCCGGCGTGATGACGTTCCGGGTGGTGCAGGGTGTCGTCGTCGCCAATGACCAGCTGCATGGGCTAGATCAGCGGCTTGAACATCTGCCGGTGGGGGATATTGGCATCCATGAAAATGCCGCCGGACACGGAGAAACCTGCGGCTTCGTAGAAGCTGGTGGCGTGGGTCTGGGCGTGCAGGAAGATCTCTTCCATGCCATTGGCTCGGGCGGTTTCTTCAGCGGCGACCAGCAGCGAGCTGCCGACACCATTGTTGCGCTGTTCGGAAAGCACACACAGGCGGCTGATCTGGCCGGTGGGCAGCAGGCGAATACAACCCACGGGCTGCTGTTCGGCGTCCAGCGCGAGAAAGTGAATGGCGGCGCTGTCTTCACCATCCCATTCCAGCTCTTCGGGAACATGCTGTTCGTTGATGAAGACCTTCTGGCGGAGGGCTCGCAGGGCGGCTTCGTGTTCGTCCCAACGGGTTTCGATAATGCTGATAGCCATAGGGGTCTCGTTATAGTGGGGCGAAGTAGCCCTGTTCAATCCATTCATGGAGCAATTCTCTTGCGGTGGGCGTCATGACGGCGTCCAGCTCGCTTTCTTGGTAGCGTCTTTTGCTGGCCAATAGCTGCACCAGCGGGCGTTGTTGTTCTGTTAGCGTGTGGCTGTCTCCGTTGAGCCAGGCCAGTTTGCCCTGCATGAGCAGGCGCACACTGCCGTGGCGAACCAGGGCCACTTTGTCATCGCGTTCGCGAATATGGTGATCATCTACCGCAAATTCAAGGCCATCCAGCCGGGGGGTGGATAGCCAGCGATAAACTGCGCGTTCGATGGCGTCAGGCTGGAGCAGGTCCAGGGCGCCGCGAATCAGTTGTTGACGGTCTGCATCGGCCAGTACGGCGGGGTCAGACGTGACATCCCGGCCCGGATCGGTGAACAGCTGGCTGTCGGATTCGGCCAGGCATTCGCCGGCGATTTCGGCCATCAGCATCTGGTAGTCCGGGGCGCGAAAGCCCACCGACCAGGTAATGCAGTCGCTGTCTTCGGCAACGCCGTGGTGGGCTACGCCGGGGGGCAGGTAGAGCACGTCGCCGGGGCCGGCGACGAACTCTTCGCGCGCGGGCATGTCGGCCAGCAGTTTCAGCTCATCGGTGGGCTGGCGGGGCGTGCTCTCGTCACAGACGTCGCCGATCTGCCAGCGACGGCGGCCGGCGGCCTGAATCAGGAAGACGTCATAACGGTCGAAGTGTGGGCCGACACTGCCCCCTTTGGCGGCATAGCTGATCATGATGTCTTCCACCCGCCAGTTGGGCAGGAAGGCAAAGTCGTCCAGCAGCAGCGAGGTTTCAGTGAGGAAGTGATCCACAGATTGGACCAGTAACGTCCAGTTTTCCTCGCCCAGGGTTTCGAAGACATCGTCAGCGAGGGGGCTTTGCAACACTGACCAGGGGCCGTTGCCGGCGCCGGTGATGATGCGTGCCTCCACGGACTCTTCCAGTGCCAGACCGGCCAGGGTGTCGGCGTCAGGCTGGTCCAGCCCATGGGCGGCGCCGGGCATGAACAGGGGCTTTTTCTGCCAATGCTCACGCAAAAACGCTGCCGGCTTCATGGGGAGAATGAAGCGCGGCAGCGTCAAGGCAGGCAGCTGGGGCGCTGAGGGCATCAGATGCTGCGGGCTTGCTGGGCGGCATTGCCCACATAGGTGGCCGGGGTCATGGCCAGCAGGATTTCCTTGGCTTCATCGGGGATCGCCAGATCATTGATGAAGGCGGTCAGGGTGTCCTGATTGATGCCGTCCTTGCCGCGGGTCAGCGCCTTGAGTTTCTCGTAGGGCTTCTCGATTCCATACCGGCGCATCACCGTCTGGATGGGTTCGGCCAGCACCTCCCAGGCGGCATCCAGGTCTTCGTCCAGGCGGGCCGGGTTTACTTCCAGTTTGCCGATGCCTTTCAGGCTGGCTTCAAAGGCAATCAGGCTGTGCGCCAGGCCCACGCCCACGTTACGCAGCACGGTGGAGTCGGTCAGGTCGCGCTGCCAGCGGGACATGGGCAGCTTGGCGGCCAGGTGATCCATGATGGCGTTGGCCAGACCCAGGTTGCCTTCGGAGTTCTCGAAGTCGATGGGGTTGACCTTGTGCGGCATGGTGGAGGAGCCCACTTCGCCTTCCACGGTGCGCTGCTTGAAGTAACCCAGGGAGATGTAGCCCCAGACGTCACGATCGAAGTCCAGCAGGATGGTGTTGAAGCGCATCAGGGCGTGGAAGTACTCGGCAATGCAGTCGTGGGGTTCGATCTGGGTGGTGAAAGGGTTGAAGGTAAGCCCCAGGCCTTCCACAAAGCGGCGTGCAAAGGCTTCCCAGTCCACGTCCGGGTAAGCGGACAGGTGGGCGTTGTAGTTGCCCACTGCACCGTTGATCTTGCCGAGCAGTTCCACCGCGGCGAACTGGTCACGCTGGCGTTGCAGGCGAGCGACCACGTTGGCCATTTCCTTGCCCACGGTGGTGGGGGAGGCGGACTGGCCATGGGTGCGCGACAGCATGGGCTGGTCGGCCTGGGCGTGGGCCTGCTTGCGGATGGCGCTGATTACCTGGTCCATTTTGGGCAGCAGCAGTTCACGGGCTTCCTTGAGCATCAGCGAGTAGGACAGGTTGTTGATGTCTTCGCTGGTGCAGGCGAAGTGTACGAACTCGCTCATGCTGGCCAGTTCGTCGTGTTCCGCCATCTGTTCCTTGATGAAATATTCCACGGCTTTGACGTCGTGGTTGGTGGTGGCTTCGATGGCCTTGATGCGCTCGGCATGCTGGACCTCGAAATCACGGGTGACGCCGCGCAGGTGCCAGGCAGCCTGGCCACTCATCAAGGGGACTTCCGGGATGTTCTTGTCATGGGCCAGCTGTTCCAGCCAGCTGACTTCCACATGGACGCGGAAGCGAATCAGGCCGTATTCACTGGTGGTGTTGCGCAGTGCATCGACTTTGCTGGCGTAACGACCGTCTACCGGTGAAATGGCAGTCAAAGAGGTAAGGCTGGACATGTCAGGCTCCCGAATATCGTCCAAGTAGGTACGTACACGTACATTCCAAAGGCGGCGCAATCATACAGCAAAATTCCGCAAACTGCGCCGCTGTTGATGACAGCTGAAAGTTGATCTATTTATAGCTTTAACAGTCGCTTATAAGACACTGATATCAATGGACTCAATGAGCGAAAGGAGGCGCTTTCGATGGAACAGAAGGTGCCAGCGACGCCCGCCCAGCTGGTGCCAAAGGAAGGCGGCGCGCACCCCGGCCAGAAACAGGGCGCGGATGCGTGCGGCCTTGTCGTCGTCCTGCAGATGGGCTGGGTCGCCCTTGACTTGAATGCGAAATCGAAAGGTGCCCAGGGTATCCACATAGATACCGGCAATGCGGTGGCAAAAGGCGTCATCGGAGAATTTGTCAAAGTGGGCCTGCTGGCCGCTCAGCGCCAGCAGGCGGTTGCGCAGAATGCTTACGGTGTCCTCATTCTTGCGCAGCTTGCCGGCCAGGTGGAGCAGGGCCAGGCCGTAGTTGAGCGGGCGCAAGTTGGCGCCACGGGACTCCTTGTTCAGGCTGCGGTTGAGCAGGCTGACGCCTTCGCGGAGCTGGCTGGGTTGAGCATAGATGCTGTCGAAATCGTCAGCATCCAGCGCCATGACGCCGGCAATCAACGCTTCGAAGGCTTTGGGGTCACAGTCTCCACGCTGGGCCACATCGTCGGCCAGCTGGGCCGCTTCAAACACGGCGGCCAGGGCCAGCAGTTGCTGTTGTTCCGGCGAGAAACGTTCGCTCATGCGGTTTCCTCAATGACGGCGCCGCCCAGGCAGACCGGGCCATCGTAGAACACCACGGACTGTCCGGGTGTGACGGCGCGTTGTGGTTGATCAAATATGACATGCACCCGGCCGTCGCCGGCATCGCTGACGGTGCAGGCCTGGTCGGGTTGGCGGTAACGGGTCTTGGCAGTGAGCCGGGCCGGCAAGGTTGGGGCTTCCAGGGCGACCCACTGCATGGGCGCGCTGGTCAGTTCCCGGCTGTAGAGCAGCGGGTGGTCCGTGCCTTGTACGGCGATCAGCACATTGCGATCCAGATCCTTGCCGGCCACGTACCAGGGGGCCTCGCTGGCACTGGCCAGGCCGCCAATGCCCAGCCCCTGGCGTTGGCCCAGGGTGTAGTACATAAGCCCGTCATGTTTGCCGATGACGTTGCCGTGGTCATCCTCAATGGTGCCGGGCTGCGCAGGCAGGTACTGCTCCAGGAAATCCTTGAAGCGGCGCTCACCGATAAAGCAGATGCCGGTGGAGTCTTTCTTCTTGTGGTTGTCGAAGCCTTTTTCTTCGGCAATGCGGCGAACTTCCGGTTTTTCCAGATCACCCAGCGGGAACAGGGTGCGGTCGAATTTCTGGTAGTCCACCGCATGCAGGAAATAGGTCTGGTCCTTGTTGGTGTCCACCGCGCGCAGTAGCTGCGCTTTGTCGCCATGGCTGACCTGGGAGTAATGCCCGGTGGCGATGTAATCCGCGCCCAGGGTGATGGCGTGATCGAGGAATGCCTGGAACTTGATTTCCTTGTTACAGAGGATGTCCGGGTTGGGGGTGCGCCCGGCCTTGTATTCGGCGAGAAAGTGGGCGAATACGCGATCCCAGTACTGCTCGGCAAAATTGGCAGTGTGCAGCTCGATGCCCAGTACGCCGGCCACCTGCATGGCGTCGAGCAGGTCTTCCCGGGCGGTGCAGTAGTCGGTGCCGTCGTCCTCGTTCCAGTTCTTCATGAACAGGCCTTCGACCTGATAACCGGCATCAATCAGGCGGGCCGCAGCCACGGAGGAGTCCACACCGCCGGACATGCCGACGATCACACGAGTGTCTTTGGGGGCCTTACGCATGGCAAATCATCCTCTCTGCAGAGGCCAGGGGTGCTGATAAATGCTGTCCAGGGGCAGTCGTCGCCCGGACAGGTAATCATCCAGGCATTTTTCCACCAGGGCGCTGCGGTGCTGGTGCCGACGGGCGCGAAATTCGTCCGGGGTCAGCCATTCGGCTTCGAGAATGCCGGTATCGAGCTTCTGTTTCGGGTCGTGGCTGACTGGCCGGGCCACGAAGCAGGTGCGGTAATAGACACCGGCACCCTTGTGGGGCTGGAAGATATACCAGCCGAGCAGGTCGGTAATGTCTACCTGCCAGGCGCTTTCTTCGAGGGTTTCGCGGTAGGCCGCCTGCATCAGGTTTTCACCGAATTCCACATGGCCCGCAGGCTGGTTCAGCACTTCCTCGCCCTTGCTCATTTCTCGGACAAACAGGAAGCGGCCGTCTTGTTCGACTACGCAGGCCACAGTAATGTGCGGCTCAAAGCTGTTCATAGCGTATCCTACCGGACAGGAAGCACCGGTTGCCGTCATGGGCCGGGGGCGATGCTTCATTCAATTCTGGAAAGGCGGGAATGGTAGCGCAGCGGCGCCACAGACAACAGAGCGGAGACACCTCTGAGCATGACAGATCAACGATTTACCCACCTGGATGACAGTGGCCGGGCCCAGATGGTGGATGTGACCGACAAGGACAGCACTCAGCGTACCGCCACTGCGCAGGCGCGGGTGCGCATGCAGCCGGCCACGCTGGAAATGATACTGGGAGGCAAACACCCCAAGGGTGATGTGCTCGCCACCGCCCGAATTGCCGGCATTCAGGCGGCAAAGAAGACCTGGGACCTGATTCCTCTGTGTCACCCGCTGTTGCTCACTGGTGTCACTGTTACCATCGAACCGGAAGGAGCGGATGCGCTGTGCGTGCAGGCAACCTGCAAGCTCAAGGGCACCACTGGCGTGGAGATGGAGGCCTTGACCGCCGCATCGGTGGCCAGCCTGACGCTCTATGATATGTGCAAGGCGGTGGACCGGGGCATGGTGATTGAATCGGTGTGCCTGCTGGAAAAATCCGGTGGCCGCAGTGGCCAGTTCCGTCGGGAGGATTAAGGTGATCGAGATACGTTTCTTTGCTGCTCTGCGTGAGCGGGTGGGCAGTGACAGCCTGACGGTCACGCCGCCGGATGGTGTCGACACGGTGGCTGCCCTGGTCGCATGGCTGGCCGACGACAAGGCGTCGGTGGCCGGTGCGCTGGAGGCGACACCCCGCTATATGGTGGCGGTGAATGAGGTGCTCAGCCAGGAGCAGGCGGCGGTTCGGGATGGCGATGTGGTCGCCCTGTTCCCGCCGGTGACCGGCGGATGAAGATTCATGTGGCCGTCACGGACACGGCGCTGGTGCCGGCGCAGCCGTCCGGCTGGCTTCGCGACGCGGGTCTCAGCGGCGCCATGGTGCAGTTCAGTGGCCAGGTGCGCGATGAGCAGGCCAGGGTGGAGGCGCTGCATCTGGAGCATTACCCGGGGATGACGGAGGCAGTGTTGCGCACCATTGTCGATCAGGCTGGCCAGAAATGGCACCTCAATGGTGCCTGGGTGGTGCACAGAGTTGGCACCATGATGGTGGCTGATGACATCGTGCAGGTGGCCGTCAGTGCCCCGCATCGACAGGATGCGTTTGCGGCCTGCGCCTTTATCATGGATCTACTGAAAACCCGCGCGCCGTTCTGGAAGAAGGAGCTTATCGGCGGCCGCTGGGTTTGGGTCGAGGCCCGCCAGAGCGATGACGAGGCCGCCGCTGCCTGGCTGCAGGCGGCTTCGGCGCGTGAACCGTCATAGCGCGCCATTCTCCAGGGGCGAGAGCCTCAAGGTTCCAGTCGCCAATCTGCCAGCGAACCAGCCGCAGGGTGGGGTGGCCAATGGCTGCGGTCATTCGTCGCACCTGTCGGTTTCGACCTTCGTCTATGGTGAGCTTGAGCCAGCTATCCGGTACGGTTTTCCGCAAGCGGACGGGTGGATTGCGTGGCCATAACGCGGGCGGCTCAATCAGTTCGACCTTGGCCGGGCGCGTGGGGCCATCCTTCAGGGTGATGCCTTGGCGTAATTTTTGCAGTTCCTGCCCCCCGGGCCTGCCTTCCACCTGAACCAGATAGGTTTTGGGAAGCTTGAACCGCGGATCGCTGATGCGTGCCTGCAGGGCGCCGTCATCGGTCAGCAACAACAGGCCTTCAGAATCCCAGTCCAGTCGACCGGCCGGGTATACGCCGGGCATCGGCACGCACTCGCGCAAGGTTCGCCGGCCCTGGTCGTCGCTGAACTGGGAGAGGACCTGAAACGGTTTGTTAAGTAAGATCAATTGCGCCATGGGGTGAGTATCGATGACTGTTGTTGGTCTGCGGTTGCTACCGCTTGTCCTAACAAGGCTAAACGGTCGGTGCTATACTCGCCAGCTTATGCAGAATACAGTTTTATTCGGAGGGAGCACTCCTGTTGGGTGCCCGCTGATCTGACGGCCAAAAGCCGACTGATATCAGGCGGAAAGCTCTACCAATACAATTGGGACCTTGTAATTCTATGACCACGCCTAAAATTATTTACACCATGACTGACGAGGCGCCTGCGCTGGCGACCTATTCCTTTTTACCCATCATTGAAAAATTCACTTCGATCGCTGGCATTGAAGTTGAGAGCAGTGATATTTCCCTCGCTACACGCATTCTTGCCAGCTTTCCTGAATATCTGACCGACCAGCAGAAGGTGAATGACACCCTGGCCGAACTGGGTGATCTGACCCAGGATCCGGAAGCGAACATCATCAAGCTTCCCAATATCAGTGCTTCCATCCACCAGCTCAGAGCGGCCATCGCCGAACTTAACGAGCATGGCTACCCGGTGCCGGAATACCCGGATGAGCCGCAAAGCGAGGAAGAGGAAGACATTCTGGCCCGGTACACCAAAATTCTCGGCTCTGCGGTGAACCCGGTGCTCCGCGAAGGCAACTCCGACCGCCGCGCCCCCATTGCGGTTAAAAACTATGCCCGCAAGAACCCCCATAGCATGGGCTACTGGAGCCCGGCTTCGCGCACCCACGTGGCACACATGCGTGGCGGCGACTTCTTTTCCCATGAGACCTCCTCGACGATAGAAAAGGCCTGCAAGGTGCGCATCGAGTTCGAGGACGAAAACGGCACTGTGACGGTCAAAAAACCGGAACTTCCGCTTCTTGATGGCGAAGTCATTGATGCCATGTACATGAGCAAGAATGCGCTCAGTGAGTTCTTTGACAAACAAATCGAAGATGCCAAGAACACAGGCATGCTGTTCTCACTGCACGTTAAAGCCACCATGATGAAGGTCTCTCACCCCATCGTGTTCGGGCATGCGGTACGGCGCTTCTACAAGGAGCTGTTCGACAAGCATGGCGATGTGCTGGAAGAGATTGGTGCCAACCCGAATAACGGCTTGAGTCACATTTACCAGAAAATCGAAGAATTGCCGATTTCCCAGCGCCTGGAGATCGAAACCACGATCCGCGCCTGTTACCTGCATCGCCCGGAACTGGCCATGGTTGATTCCGACCGCGGCATTTCCAACCTGCACGTCCCTTCCGACGTTATTGTCGATGCCTCCATGCCGGCCATGATTCGCCAGGGTGGCAAGATGTATGGTGCCGACGGCAAGCTGAAAGATACCAAGGCGGTGATTCCGGAAAGCACCTACGCCACCATCTACCAGGAAGTCATCAACTTCTGCAAAACCCATGGGGCCTTTGATCCCGTTAACTGTGGCTCGGTACCGAATGTGGGCTTGATGGCGCAGAAGGCAGAGGAGTATGGCTCCCACGACAAGACCTTTGAAGCCAGTGAAAAGGGCACCATGCGCATTGTGCGTGAGGACGGTGAGGTGTTGCTGACTCACGATGTGGAGAAAGGCGATATCTGGCGCATGTGCCAGGCCAAGGACCTGCCCATTCGTGACTGGGTGAAACTGGCCGTGGTTCGTGCCCGGCAAAGCAACACTCCGGCTATCTTCTGGCTGGACAAGGAGCGGGCCCACGATCAACAAATGATCCGGAAGGTTCGCAAATATCTCAAGGAACACGATACCGAAGGCCTTGATATCCGCATCATGTCTCCGGTTCAGGCGATCCGATACACCATGGAGCGCATGATCCGCGGCAAAGACACTATCTCCGTCACGGGGAACGTGCTGCGTGATTACCTGACCGACCTGTTCCCCATTCTGGAACTCGGCACCAGTGCCAAGATGCTGTCCATCGTTCCCTTGATGGCTGGCGGCGGACTCTACGAAACCGGTGCTGGCGGTTCGGCCCCCAAGCATGTGCAGCAATTCCTGGAAGAGAATCACCTGCGCTGGGACTCGCTGGGCGAATTCCTGGCGCTGTCGGTTTCCATTCAGGAGCTGGGCGAGAAGTATGGCAACAACAAGGCCAAGGTGATCGCAGCCGCTCTGGACAAGGCCAATGAGCAGTATCTGGAGCAGAACAAGTCACCGTCAC
Organism: Alcanivorax sp. HI0083; assembly: GCF_001635175.1. Lineage (NCBI taxonomy): Bacteria > Pseudomonadati > Pseudomonadota > Gammaproteobacteria > Oceanospirillales > Alcanivoracaceae > Alcanivorax > Alcanivorax sp. HI0083. The sequence goes on from NZ_LWFX01000912.1 coordinate 17,158, forward strand.
GGAAAGTCGGCCAGCCGGATAACCGGGTGAGCCATTTCTATGTGGCCATGTATTGGGCCCAGGCGCTGGCCGCACAGGATGAGGACGCAGAGCTGAAGGAAACCTTCACGGCTATTGCCGCTTCGCTGACGGAAAACGAAGAGACAATCGTCAACGAAATGGTGGCCGTGCAAGGCTCGCCCATTGATATCGGCGGTTACTATAATCCCGATTTCAGCAAGGCTTCGGCCGCTATGCGGCCCAGTGCAACCTTTAACGGCATACTCGAGAAGCTCTAGCCAGGCTTTGCCTGACCTGGTGAAGCGTACAGCTGTTGAGTCATGTGGCCTTGGAGGGAGTGTTTCTCCTGGTCACAAGGCACAGCAGATGTGTGCTTCAGGGCTTGCCCGGTAAGGCGTTTCAGCGACCCTTGCCGCCGATCCCCGTGGCCGGGCGTTCCCCGTTCCCCACGTCCCTTGCAGTCAATCTCTCAAGTGCCAAACCGATGCTCCACCCTGACTTTGGCTCGATGCTATACTCGCGAGTAGAGGCCGAATTCGCTTTTATTCAGAGGGAGAAGTGTAGATGGGATACCAAAAGATCACGGTTCCTGCAGACGGTGACAAAATCACGGTTAATGCGGACCTGTCCCTGAATGTCCCCAATCATCCGATTATTCCTTATATCGAAGGGGATGGCATTGGTGTCGACATTTCACCAGTGATGATCAAGGTGGTTAACGCCGCCATCGAGAAAGCCTACGGCACCAAGCGTGGTATTACCTGGATGGAAGTTTACGCCGGGGAAAAGGCTACCGTCGTGTACGGGCCGGATGTCTGGCTCCCGGAGGAAACC
>NZ_LWFX01000913.1:0-13054 GCF_001635175.1 Alcanivorax sp. HI0083
ATGATGGGCCTGACCGCGGAAATGCTGGGCAAAATGCACGGCATCACCCGTGAGCAGCAGGACGCCTTCGGTGTTCGCTCCCACAAACTGGCGTGGGAAGCCACCCAGGAAGGTCGCTGGAAAAACGAAATCGTGCCGATCGAAGGCCACGACCAGAACGGCCACAAAGTGCTGTGCGAAATTGACGAAGTGATCCGTCCTGGCGCCAGCATCGAAGACATGCAGAAACTGCGTCCGGTCTTCGATCCGGCCAACGGTACCGTCACTGCCGGCACCTCCTCTGCCCTGTCTGACGGTGCCTCCGCCATGCTGGTGATGAGCGCCGAGCGTGCCCAGGCTCTGGGCCTGAAGCCCCGCGCCAAGATCCGCTCCATGGCCGTTGCCGGTTGTGACGCTGCCATCATGGGTTACGGTCCGGTACCGGCCACCCAGAAAGCCCTGGCGCGTGCTGGCCTGACCATCGACGACATCGACTATGTAGAACTGAACGAAGCGTTCGCTGCACAGTCCCTGCCGGTGGCCAAGGACCTGAAGCTGATCGACAAGATGGAAGAGAAAGTGAACCTGAACGGCGGCGCCATCGCCCTGGGTCACCCGCTGGGCTGCTCCGGTGCACGTATCACCGGCACCCTGCTGAACGTCATGGAATGGAAAGACGGCCAAATCGGTCTTGCCACCATGTGTATCGGCCTGGGTCAGGGTATCGCTACCGTGATCGAGCGGGTTTGATAAACGCCTGACGCCCGAAGCCTGACGCCGGACGCCGGACGTGCTCCGGCGCTCAGGCCCGGCACCCTATTTCCGGCCCGCCTCACAAGGGCAGGACTGGAAACAAAAAACCCCGGCTTACCCGCCGGGGTTTTTCTTTATAAGGAAAGTTGAACAGAGACTTGAACTAGTCAGCCTTGGCTGCTTCCTCAACAAGGCGATTCTGACGCTCTGAGGCCTTTTTCAGCACACGACCGTACACCCGCTTACGCTCCGCTGAGGAGGCGTTTCGGATGAAGTCAGAAAAAGGGGTCGATTCCACGACCGGGGGAGATTTCTTCAACATGTTTCCACCCTAGTCCAGTCCAAGCATGCGCTCAAGGTCCGCGCGACTATATTTCTCAGGAATATAGTTGTCAATTCGCTCCACATTCGCTTTGTAAAATCGGTGGGAGCCATCCCGGTTCTTTAGTAGCAAATCAACCCGAATATCCGGATACGCTTCTTTGAGCATGTTCACTGCATCTCTGGCAGTAAAGTACTGATTTATAAAGTCTTCTGGCAGTATTCGTCGCCCCTCGCTAGTCTCACGGGCTTGGACAAACTCCCATGCCTGTAAAGGCTCCTGGTAAACATAGAGAATTTGCACAAACCTCCCTTTATTTAAACACCGCTCAATATTGCGTCGCGCCACTTCAAACCGGGCCAAAGTACCGTCCAACAAAAAGGTCTGACGCTGCTTTAACGCCAAATCGAGGACCTTTTCTACCAAAATTGAGACTCCACCCTGAAATAACCAGGAATTATCCCCGGTATAGCCCGGCAGCTCCGATCTAAGCTCATCCGGGTCAATCCTAAGAATTTCACCACCACCATCCTTGACGCTATCAATTAGCTCTATCGACGCTTCAGTCTTGCCCGCGCCTGGGCAGCCAGCCATGAACACCGTTACCGGTTCCTTCTCCGGCACAAACCGGGACGTATCAGTAAGACGCTGACCAATTTTTTTCTTGTGCTTTCTGGCAAAAGCTATCGCTTCCTCCTGAAGTTCAAGCTCTTCTTTACTGAGTTGCTTCGTCATATATCTGATAGCTCCAGAACAGTAGAGGCACTGTCAATATGATCAGCATATAGTAACTAATCAAGACCAGCAGTATTTGCAACTGGGCGAAGCGTTCGCAACCCCTTCTCCCGGAGACAAAGGGTCTGAAGCTGCTAAAAAGGTGGAAGAAAAAATTAGCCCGAACAGCGTCACCATCGTGCTGGGGCACCGGCCAGGCAATCCCGGCTCAGGCCCGGATGCTGATTTCCGACGCACGAATAAGGGCAGGACTGGAAACAAAAAACCCCGGCTTACCCGCCGGGGTTTTTCTTTTTTTAACACCAGACTGGCCTGTTCTGCATAACCGGACCTTTCTGCCCCTCGTCTCCCCCACCGTGCCTTCGGTACAGTAACGGTTCTGTCACCAGAACAGGCTGAAGCGCCGCCGACAACAGAGCATCATTCAAGTCGCGTATTCGCGCGAGCGCTGCTTTCTCCACCCAGAGGGCAAGACGGCAACGCGCGATCAGCCTGCATCAAGGAGGAAGCCTTCATGCTTGACTGGATTGCACAGCATCAAAAAATCCTTTCTGTCGTCGCCAGTTTCAGCTCACTGGTTATCTGGATCGTTTACGCACAACTCCTCTATTTGGGTTTTCGCCGGCAACGCAGCCCGCGCCTGATCATTAACCGTGGGCGCAACAAGGACATCAATGCGCTCTGCCTGATCAGCAACATGAGCGCCGAATCCGTTTTCGTGCAATACATCATCGCCGAACTTCATACCTCCCAGGGCACCATCACCATGGACGTGACGGATTTCGAGCAGGAGTACAACAAGGGCGACGAAAACCCGGAGAGACACAATCCCGCTTCAGGCGCAGTGAATGTGTCGGAGAACACGCGCCAGGGCCCCATTAAACCGGGAGGCTTCTCCCATATCGGCACCTTCAAGGAATTGGTTGAGCGCATCGCCCGCTGTGAGGGCATCAAGATGGACGGGCACATGCCCAAAGGTGATCTGGAGTTCACCCACCTGACCCTGCGGCTCATCGGCATCTACGGCCCCGAGAACAAACCCATCGGCGCCGAACGCGGCTTCGATCTGGCCTACAACGCCAGTGAATTCTCTCTCAGCCCCGCCTCCTGGGACACCAAACAGCTCACCTCCATGAGGCAGCGCCACAAGCTCAAGAAGATTGTGGAACAGCTCAACGCCTCAAACATCACGTCGTCATCGCCTTTTCAGGAGGCGGGAATGCGGTAAAGGAAGCGCAGACGAGCTAGCAGGCCAAGCCGCACTCAACGAAGCAAAGGGCGGGAGATTCGGCCAGGCAGCGATACGGTGCAGACCTGCCTGACCATCAGTGGCGACCCTGGCGCCGCCACAGGTGGAGTTATGAATCGGCCTTGTTCTGCTGGGCCGCTTCCAGTGCCACGATTTTTGCGTGCATGGTGCGCATCAGGTCCAGCATTTCCTGGCGCTCATCGTGGGCAACCAGATTGTTGGCTTCCCGCTCGGCGCGCTGCTCGCTTTCGTGTACTTCCTGAGTCGCGCTCACAATGATGGCAATAAACAGGTTCAGCACCATAAAGCTGGAAATCAAAATAAAGGGCACAAAGAAGATCCAGGCCATGGGGTACACCTCCATCACCGGCCGGGCGATCCCCATGGACCAGCTTTCCAGGGTCATGATCTGGAACAGGCTATAAATGCTGGCGCCCAGCGTGCCAAACCACTGTGGAAACGCCTCACCGAACAGCTCCGTGCCCATCACCGCAAAAATGTAGAACATCATCAGCAGCAGCGCCGCCGTCCAGCCGATACCGGGCAACGCCTGCATCAGCGATTCCACCAACATGCGCAGCCGCTTCACCGATGACAGCAGGCGCAGCACCCGCAGAATGCGCAGACTTCGCAAGATAGCCAGTGGCCCGGAGGCTGGCGCCAGGGAAATGGCGACGATCAGGAAATCAAACACATTCCAGCCGGAGCGGAAAAAGCGCGGGCCAAAAGCCACCAGCTTGAGCGCGATCTCTGCCGTAAACGCCACCAGAATCACCTGATTCACCAGAGTGAGCCACTGCCCTGCCCGCTCCTGGGCCACCGCGGAGGTTTCCACCCCGAGGATAATGGCGTTCAGGAGAATCAGCGCGGTAATGCTGTTCGCGAATAACGAGGACTCAAGCCAAACGGTCAGACGCTGGCGCCAGCCATAAGAGGGAACGGAAGAAGACGAGGCCTGCATGAAACATCACCCAACGAGATAAAAGCCGCGAGTATACCTGATCTGTCCATGGGTATTGATAGCGTACGGTCGGGCAAGCGGGCCGGTCGATCGATGCTCTAGCGCCCTTTGCGAGCGGGTTAACGCACGGGGTGAGACCGGCTCAGCCTCGGACATCACTCAGGGGCGAGCAGGAAACACCACCACCTCATCGCCTTCCTGCCATACCGGCAGCTTGATCATGGTTTGCAGAAAGAGTGGGTGCTCCAACCAGCCCTGTAACCACCGCTGCAGATTCGGGTAAGGCAGCTGGCTAAATACATCGCGATCGACATGGGCGAATTGGCGGACAAACGGCATAACACCAATATCCGCGATGGTCGGATCATCCCCAAGCAAGTAAGCGCGGCTCTCCAGCAACGCCTCCAGGACCCGAAGAAAGCCCTCTCCCCGTTGCCGATACTCTGTCTGAGTCATCTCCACATGGCGGTCGGCGTATTTATAGCGGTCCAGCCAATACTTGAACTCATTATCGTTTTGCTCAATCAGCGCATTGGCCTGATCCAGAACCGTTGCGTCTAACAGCCCCTGTGGATCCTGCTGCTCCAGCGCCCACACCATGATGTCCCGGCTTTCTTGAATCACAGCACCATCGGCCAGCAGCAAAACCGGCACGGTGCCTTTAGGGCTTATCGCCAGCATCTGCGCAGGCTTGTTTTTCAGGGTCACTTCCCGCAACTCAACCTGCAAACCAGCGAACAAAATGGCCAGGCGGGCGCGCATGGCATAGGGGCAACGGCGAAAGGAATATAGACAATTAGATGGAGTCGTCATAGCGATATTGCACAACTGAAAAAGGGGTCCTTCAAGCAGGGACACCCATAAATTTAATTCTTTAAATGAAATTCAAAGGTTGCCTTTGGCATCCTGGCGACCAAGCACCCGCATGATCTCAACCGTTCTTCCATTCAGACGGTAATAAATGCTGTCCACGCCACAGACACTACGCCGATACCCTTTCTGAACATGGTCAACGGCGGGGAAGCGGTATGGTGATTGCGCGATCACATCAAAGCGCGCCATTAGCGTTTTAAAATATCGGACCGCCTGCTCTTCACCAAATGCTTCGACGCCACGCCAATAAATTCGAGCCACATCCCTTTTGGCCGCATCGTTGAGTCTATACCTCATCCCTTCCCAATCCGTCCTGGATCTCTTTCAGCAGTTCCGCAGGGCTCGGCTCCGTGAGCCCACTGCGCTCAGCTTCCCGTAATTTCGCACGAATCACTTCCAGCTCGCGCTCCGTTTCCTGCTCTCGCAGTTGGCGCTCACGAATCAACTCGCGAACCACTTCACTCTCATTCCCGTAATGCCCGCTCTCGATTTGGGTCTTGATCCAGCTATCTTGCTGATCTGTCACCGTAATACTCTTCTTCACCATCCCCATCTCACACCTCTCTCAAGCGCAACTATCCTACCTAGTAGTATAATTGCGCCCAACACGAAGACAACGCCGCTTATCCGCGGCAACCCTGAAGGCTCCCAGCTTTATCCAAGGGCCCAGGGGGTATTCTGCCCGGCAATCCAACGCCGCCCCGTCGCCTCCGCAAAGGCCTTCACCTTCGCTATCGGCCCCAGTGCCAACGGGGCTCTCCGCTTCCGGGGCCCCATGTGTTTCAACCAGGCGCGCTCATCAATACCCATGCGCTCAAGAATATTCGCCGCAGCACCATCAATGGCTCCCCTTTTATCTGCCCGCACAGCCCTGCCAGTGGCATCAACCAACACCAGATAATCCATCAACCGCATACGGCACACGGTGGCATCGTCATCCGTTTCGATATGCTCTGCATCCACCATGGGCAACAGCGCCGGGAGCTTGTCAGTGGAAGGCAGTTTCTGGACAGCGCGGCTTCGCTGCTGGAGAGAAGTAAAGTCAGAAGCTTCGGGTGTCGCGGCCATGCCGGCACGAACAGGGTTAAGATCCACATACGCCATGCAGCCAAGCACCGCCTTCTCGTCCAGCAGCGCCTGGCTTTTGTAGCGCCCTTCCCAGAAACGGCCCTTGCAGCCGTCCTCTTCGTTGGCCCGCCGGGCCAGATGCTCGTTCAGACAGCGCATGAACCAGCCCAGGTCATATAACCGGCAGCGCCATTGCTCAACGACCTCCAGGGCTTTCAGGGTTTCCGCTTCACAGGTCTCGTCGCGCAGCCATCGCTGAACCAACGGCGGCCCGGAAAACAGCCGCATCCACTGCGCCGCCACCTCACGACATGACCAGGCGTCCGCCCTGCCCCGATCCACTCGCAACACCAAATGGTAATGGTTCGACATCACCGCATAGGCGCACAGATCTATCGCAAACACCTCAACCAGCGTCGCCAGGCGTTCCACCACCCATTGCCTGCGATGCTCATAATCCTGACCAGAGTAATGATCCCGCCCACACAAGAAAGCCCTGCGTACACAACGGCAAATACAGTGGTAATACGGCGTTTCCTCAAGGGAAATCTGCTGATAACGCGCTCGAGTCATGGTCGCCTCCATGCTGATCCATGACTTAAACCATACTGTCCTTATGGACAGCAAGTCATCAGATAATGGCCATCAGGCGCGTGAGAGATTTGCTAATTGGTGGGTGTCCTTCTGTTGTTCGGATTGTTGGAATCACTTGTCTCTCCAGCGGCATGGTTATTAACGCGGCGATGGGGCCCTATAAGGGCAAAGGTGGCAGTGAGCATGCCTTGTTCCGCGCCTTGCTGTCCGACCTTGAACAGGGCGATATTCTGCTGGGTGATGCGCTGTATGGCAGCTACTACGTTCTGGCGGAATGTCTTGAACGTGGTATTGATGTGGTTTTCCAGCAAAACGGCGGCAGGAAACGGACAACAGATTTTCGTCGAGGAAAGCATCTGGGGAGCAAAGATCATCTGATCCGAATCAAAAAGCCAGTACAGCGCCCGGACTGGATGTCTGCGGAACACTTTAGAAATCTCCCCGCTGAAATTGTCATACGGGAGGTCGCGCTAGAGAGCAAAGTTCTGATTACTACCCTGAATGATGCAACGCAAGTTCCACGGGAAGCACTGAAAGCCTTGTATCGAAGCCGCTGGCATGTGGAGTTGGATATTCGGAATATCAAAACCACCTTGGGCATGGAAACATTAACGTGCAAAACACCGGAGATGGCCGAGAAAGAGATGTGGGTATATCTGCTGGCGTATAACCTGATACGCATTCTCATGGCGCAATCCGCAGCGTTATCGGATGTGCTCCCGCGAGCATTGAGCTTCAAGCATGCATTACAGATTTGGAATGCATGGAGTTGCCGTCTGGCATCGGGTTATTCGCAAGCAGATTTAGTGGAACTCTTGGTGCTTATTGCACTGCGATGCGTGGGCAACCGTCCGGGAAGAGTTGAGCCGAGAGCGGTGAAAAGACGGCCAAAGCCCACGCCACTGCTGACGCGGCCCAGGCATGAGGCACAAGCCGACATACGAAAGAATGGTCATCCTCCGAAACAGCGGGAATGGAATCGGTCAGGTCAGTAATAGGAAAGGCCTAGACTTAAGTAAGTGCCATTCGTGTCTGACCCCGGTTCCCGGTTCCGACCCCGGTTCCTTTCTGTTCTGGTTCCGCCTTTTTCGGGTTCGTGGCTTAGTCTGAGCCTAGGTCGGGGTCAATGGTCGATAAAAATTCTTTTGTTTCTTCATCGTCTTTGTTTTTCACGACCCAAAGTTTGCAGGCTATTTCAAATAGTGAAGGCCTGGCTTCGCCATAAAGAGATCTAGAAAGGTTTTCAAAAAAATCATGATGGTCTTCTGAAAGGTGTCGCCGCAAAGCTGTTTCTAGCGCTAATTTTCGTACCCCGATCCTTTCGGAATATTCATCAATGTTATCGGTTACTATTTTTATGGCCTCTATTTCTGGAGGTTGATTTCCAGGAAGTGCAATAAAAGGTGATGCGGCGTTGGTAACTAGGTCATGGGATTTTTGATCAGCATCCAAGATGCCAACAAAGCTTAATACGGGATTGTCTTGGTAGGGAGTGACTCCCTTTTCTACATTTCCTTCGCCGTTGACGTGTATCAAGTGTGCTGAGGTATATGCTCTACTGCCGAAATAATCGAGTATTGTTTTAAAAAAAATAACTGATTTATTGTCCTCAAAGACGAATACTTTTTTCTTTGTTGCTTCAAGGCCAAGCTCCTCAATATAATTTGTAGAGTTGGCTTTGCTCCAAGAGGATTTTTCGTTTTGGGTTATTACGATAGATCTTTCATGTCCTGCCCATTCGACAATGAATGGGGAATGCGTTGCTAATATGAGCTGTTTTGCTTTCTCACTAGCGGCATAGACGAAAAGCTTCTCGAGTCTTCTTTGCGCTAAAGGCGATAATCCCGCTTCGGGCTCGTCGACTAGAATGACTTTGGGCCCGTTTTCCTTTTTTATCAAGCGCCAGTATAAATACAAAACGCTCAGCTCTCCGAAAGAGAGTGCCAGACTGTCGACGGTGATTTCGTTTTTACGGCATATGAATCGAGGTATGGAGCTTCCTTCGAGGTCATCAATCTCTTCCACTGAGATGCTATGCCAGGAAGTGCAAAGTATGAAATTAATGATTGCTACTTCGCTTGTTTCGAATTCTCTCTCTTCATATTGGTCGAAGGTGCTTTGTAGATTAGTCAGCGCCTTGTTGACTGTTATTATTTCTTGAGCAGGGTCAATTTTTGTGCAGTCTGTCCGATCGCCAGGGAGGTTTAGGGTGATGCCTCCTAAAGTTTCTATGGTATGGCGGGGGAAGCCTGTTTTGGATTGTTCGCCAGTGAAAAGGTATTCTAAAAATGAGCTTTTTCCGGCCCCATTCGCTCCAACAACTATGGTAATTCGATCTAGGTCTTTTGAAGTTTCACATCCGTTGATAGGGTGTTGGGTTATTGTCTTTATTCCGTCTGGAGAGGGCAGTGGGTTTAGTGCCTTTTTCCATAAATCGTTCAGTTTGGCCATTCTCATAGGTGGCCCCACTGGACTGATTTCATGATTTCTATGAGCTTCGATTCTGAATAGCTGTCTTCAGAGAAATTGATTAGTTCAAGAATTTTCTTCGCCTTTTCACCTTGAGGACTATTAGGGGTTTGGCCACTTTCAATTGAAAAAATAAAAATACACAAAAGTCGCAACTGAACAGGGATTGCGTCATTGACGGATGACGATGACCTTTCTTGATATATAGATAAAATTTTCCGCATTTTAGAAAAGTTAAAAAGATCATTGGATTCTTTTTTTAATTGCTCTCTTTCTGATTCAAATTGGTGGACTAGCCTTTCGTTTGGTTCGTCTTCAAAGTAAAAGTACATTAGCCAGGTTAGCAATGTGGCTTTATTAAGTTTAACTTTTCCTTGTATGCTGGATTCAAAGTTGGTTATTGCTTGTTCGCATATTTCTATAGTGTCACTTGCTACCGGGTTTTGACTCCTGTACATCATTACAAGATCTGAATCGGTTATTTTCTCATTGATGGTGCCGGTGTGGATGGCGAAAACGAATCTTGACATGACATCGTGGTAAGAAAGTCTGCTGTTGTTGAAGCCAATTTTTCTTGAGTCAATGTCAAGGCTCTCCATGTGATTAACAAGGAGTTTAATTTGATCTCTGACAGGGCCGTAGAAAGTATTTCTCTTTTCGGCTGGAGTTAAGGTTGATCCTTGGTTTAATCGAAAAAATATTTCAGAAGGCTCATCGCTTTGGTAGTCATGTAGCTCATGAATTCTAACGGGATATCTCAAGAGCTTGTTTTTTGTATCTGGTGGTAGTTGAGAAAAATATAGGCCATGAAGATGAGAGATGTCTTCGCTCTTGGGCTCTATGTTGCCGTCAACAGGGAATGCGTCGTTCACGAATTCAAAAAGTGCGTTAAGTCTTTGTTGCCCGTCAAGTACGTCCTGTTGGCTGCTATCGTTAACAGCTACAACGTATACTGGAGGGAATTTCCAGCCTCTTATTACTGTATCGACTAGGCATTGTTGTTTTTTTTGTGACCAAACTAGATCTCTTTGGAAGTCTGGCTGTAGGTTGATTATTCTGTCGCCGATCCGTCGAATTATTGACTCGATATCTGGGTCGCTGGTCTCAATTATCATGATTTTTATCCTAAATGTTTGAAGCGCTCAATGCGCCTCATCCCAATTCTCCCCAACCCCCGCATCCACAATCAACGGCACCTTCAACGCTGCCGCTGACTCCATGCGTTCCTTCACTTCCTTCACCAGATCTTCCACCTGATCCTCCGTCACTTCAAACACCAGTTCATCGTGCACCTGCATGATCATCTTGGCATCAAAGTCGGTGGTGTCGAGCCAATCGTGGACCTTGATCATGGCCATTTTGATGATGTCCGCGGCGGTGCCTTGCATGGGGGCGTTGATGGCGGTGCGTTCGGCGGCCTGGCGGCGTTGGCCGTTGCTGCTGCGGATTTCCGGCAGGTAGAGGCGGCGGCCGAACAGGGTTTCCACGTAGCCTTGTTCCGAGGCCTGGGCGCGGGTTTCTTCCATGTAGCGTTTTACGCCCGGGTAGCGTTCGAAGTAGAGGTCGATGTAGTCCTGGGCCTCCTTGCGCGGCAGGCCTAGTTGCTTGGCCAGGCCGAAGGCGCTCATGCCGTAGATCAGGCCGAAGTTGATGGCCTTGGCATTGCGACGGTCGTTGTCGCTGACTTCTTCCAGGGTTTTGTCCCACACTTCCGCGGCGGTGGCGCGGTGAATATCCAGGCCTTTTTCAAAGGCATCGGTGAGGCCCTTGTCGCCACTCAGGTGGGCCATGATGCGCAGTTCGATTTGGGAGTAATCGCAGGCGACGATCTTTTTGCCTTTGGGAGCGAGGAACGCCTGGCGAATCTTGCGGCCTTCTTCACTGCGCACCGGAATGTTCTGCAGGTTGGGATCACTGGAGGACAGACGCCCGGTGGCGGCCACTGCCTGGTGGTAGGAGGTGTGCACACGGCCGGTGCGCTGGTTGATCAGCTCCGGCAGTTTGTCGGTGTAGGTGTTCTTCAGTTTGGCCACGCCACGGTAATCCATGATCACCTGGGGCAGGGGGTATTCCAGGGCCAGTTCCTGCAGCACCGCTTCGGCGGTGGACGGTGCGCCTTTCGGCGTCTTTTTGATGACCGGGATGTCCAGCTTTTCGTAGAGGATTTCACCCAGCTGTTTGGGGCTGGCCAGGTTGAATTCCTGCCCGGCGATCTCGAAGGCTTTTTCCTGCAGTTCCGCCATGCGCTTGGCCAGGAACTGGCTCTGGTGCTTGAGCAGGGTGGCGTCCACGTAGGTGCCATTACGTTCGATGCGGCTGAGTACCGTCACTAGAGGTAGTTCGATGTCGCGGAATACGTCTGGCAGGCGGCCTTCCTTTTCCAGCCTGGGCCACAGGGTCTGGTGCAGGCGCAGGGTCACGTCCGCGTCTTCGGCGGCGTAGCGGCTGGCTTCGTGCAGGCCCACCTGGTTGAAGGTGAGCTGCTTGGCGCCCTTGCCGGCGATCTCTTCGAAGCTGATGGTCTTGCGGCCCAGGTACTTGAGCGCCAGGGAATCCATGTCGTGGCGGGTGGCCACGGAATCGAGCACGTAGGATTCCAGCATGGTGTCGTAGGCCACGCCGCGCAGGGTGATGCCCACATCTTCGGCCAGCACGCTCATGTCGTACTTCAGGTTCTGGCCGATTTTCTTGATCGTGTCGTCTTCCAGCAGCGGTCTGAAGGCATCCATGACGAGCTGCTTGTCGAGCTGGTCCGGGGCGCCGGGGTAGTTGTGGCCGAAGGGGATGTAGGCGGCCTTGTCGTCCACGGCCACGCAGAAGCCCACCAGTTCCGCGTTCATGTAGTTGAGGCTGGTGGTTTCGGTGTCGAAGGAAAACTCGCCGGCGCTTTTCAGTTTGTCGATCCACTTGTCCAGCTGTGCCTGGGTGTAGACGATGTCGTAGGCGTCGCGGCCGAACGTGGGGGCCGCGGGCGCATCGTCATCCGCGTCCATTTCCACGTCTTTGCCCGCGTCTTCGGCCACCGGGTCCTTGCCGCCCAGCAGCTCCTTGAGCCAGCCCTTGAATTCCAGGCTGCGGTAATATTCGGCCAGTTTTTCCGCGTCCGGGGTTTGCAGTTTCAGGTCGTCCAGGTCTTCGCTGAGTTCGCAGTCCAGCTTGATGGTGGCGAGCTTGTAGGAGAGGAACGCCTGTTCCTTGTGTTCTTCCAGTTTCTTGCCCAGGGTCTTGGCGCCCCGGAAGCTGAGCTCGGCCACCTTGTCCAGGTTCTCGTAGATGGTTTCCAGAGAGCCCAGGCCCTGGATCAGGCCCAGGGCGGTCTTCTCGCCCACGCCGGGGACGCCGGGAATGTTGTCCACTTTGTCGCCCATCAGGGCGAGGAAGTCGATGATCAGCTCCGGGCCCACGCCGAACTTCTTGATCACGCCGTCGATGTCGTAGAGGGCGTCGTTCATGGTGTTGATCAGGGTGACCTTGTCGTTGACCAGCTGGGCCATGTCCTTGTCGCCGGTGGAGATCAGCACCGGTTTGCCCTGCTCGCCGAAGATGCGCGCGAAGGTGCCGATCACGTCGTCCGCTTCCACGCCTTCTTCGATGATCAGCGGCAGGCCCATGGCGCGGATCAGGTCGTGCAGGGGCTGCACCTGGGCACGCAGGTCGTCGGGCATGGGCGGGCGGTTGGATTTGTATTCCTCGAACAGTTCATCGCGGAAGGTCTTGCCCTTGGCGTCGAAGATCACCGCCATGTATTCCGGCTCGTAGTCCTTCATCAGCTTGCGCAGCATGGCCGCCACCCCGCGCACCGCCCCGGTGGGTTGGCCGCTGGAGGTGGTGAGCGGCGGCAGGGCGTGAAAGGCGCGGTACAGGTAGGAGGAGCCATCGACGAGGATGATGGGTTTTTCGGCTGCGGACATGGTGTTCGGCTTCTGCTGATGAGTGAGTAGGGAGAGTGTAGCGGAGATGGAGGGATGCGGCAGGGCGGGGAAGGCGAGTTGAAAGTTTAAAGTTGAAAGTTCAAAAGCGCGGGAGAGGCTCTCAAGGGTTTCATGTGGTG
>NZ_LWFX01000914.1:0-8070 GCF_001635175.1 Alcanivorax sp. HI0083
CTCGCCTCGCGGTTGCCCGGATTGATGCCGCCCATGCGCACGGCTCAAGCTCTGGAAGTGGCAGCCATTCATTCACTCAAACAGCCCCGCAACAGCCGGCTTTTTTATCAACGCCCTTACCGGGCACCGCACCATACTTCCTCGGCAACGGCCCTGGTCGGCGGTGGCAGTTACCCGCGGCCCGGGGAAATTTCCCTGGCCCATCACGGCATTCTGTTCCTGGATGAACTGCCGGAGTTCGACCGCAAAGTGCTGGAAGTCATGCGTGAACCGCTGGAAACCGGTGAAGTCAGCATCGCCCGCGCCGCCCAGCAGCTCACCTTCCCCGCCCGCTTTCAATTGGTGGCGGCCATGAACCCTTGCCCCTGCGGGTATCTGGGCGATCCGGAAAAGAGCTGCGGTTATCGCTGTGAAAAAGCCAAACGCTATCAGGGCAAGCTGTCCGGCCCGTTACTGGATCGCATTGATTTGCATCTGGATGTGCCCGCCGTAGAAGCAAAGGAGCTGCTGGGCGACAAGGAAGGGGAAACCAGCGAGGCCATCGCCCAACGGGTTCGCCATGCGTGGAAACAACAATGGCACCGGCAACAGCGCCTGAACCGGGAGTTGGGCAGCGACAAACTGGAACCCATGCTGCGCCGGCACCGGGACTGGCTGGCGGGGGTCATGAGCCGGCTGGGGTTATCCGCCCGCTCCCTGCACCGTAGCGCACGGGTCGCCCGCACCATTGCCGATCTGGATAACAGTCCGGAGGTGGAGCGGGACCACCTTCGCGAAGCGCTGAGTTACAGACAGAATGTGCAGCAGGGCTGACGGTTTATCGCGCCCGATGCGCAATCGCTACCCTTGTGCGTGCGCTAAACGCAAACGCCCCGCGTGTGCGGGGCTTTTTTGCGTGATTCCTGTTGCGTGAAGCGTGTTGCGTCTCACGTGTTACCTCTGCGAAGCAGACCTACACGCCCCACTTGAAGAAATCACGCTTCTCTTTCAGATAAAAGCGGGACAACACCATCTTGTGCACTTCGCTGGCGCCATCCACCAGACGCGCCTGACGGGCGTAGCGGTAGATCCACTCCAGCAGGGTGTCCTTGGAGTAACCGCGGGCACCGCACAGCTGGATGGCGGTATCCGCCGCCTTGTGCAAGGTATCGGCCACGTGGATTTTTGCCATGGAAATTTCTTTCTTGGCAAAGTCACCCTGGTCCAGCATCCAGGCAGCCTGCATGGTCAGCAGACGGCCCACTTCGATTTCCTTGGCCACATCACCCAGCATCCACTGCACACCTTCGTGTTCGGCCAGGGTTGTTCCAAAGCTCATGCGGTTTTCCACATAACCCGCCGCTTCTTCCATGCAACGCTTGGCCAGACCCAGCCAGCGCATGCAGTGGGTCAGACGCGCAGTACCCAGACGAATCTGGGTAACCTTCAGGCCATCGCCCACGTTGAGCAGACGGTTCTCATCGGGAATCACCAGGCCATCGAATTTCAGCTCGCAGTGACCGCCGTGCTCTTCCGGGCCCATGATGGGAATGCGGCGCACGATTTCCCATCCGGGCTGGTCGGCATCGAACAGGAAGGCGGTGAGGCCCTTGCGCGGATCGTCACTGGTCTTGGCAATCAGGATAAAGGTCTGTGCGCCTTCGGCGCCGGTGATAAACCATTTACGACCCCTGATGATCCAGTTGTCCCCCTCTTTGGCGGCCGAGGTGTAGGTCAGGGAAGGATCGGAACCGCAGCCGCCGTCGGGTTCGGTCATGGCGAAGGCGGAGCGCACCTTGCCGTCGATCATGGGCTGTAGCCAACGTGCTTTCTGCTCGTCATTGAGAATCTTGTTAAGCAGGATCATGGTGCCGTCATCCGGCGGGGCACAGTTGAACACCACCGGGCCGAACGGGCTGCGCGCCGCTTCTTCGTACAACACCGCCATGCCGGCCACGCCCACGTCCAGGCCGCCACGCTCTTTGGGTAACTGGAACCCCCACAGGCCAGCCGCTTTCGCTTTTTCACGCAGGCTAGCGACCACGCTTTCCTTGAAGTTTTCGTGGTCGTCGTAATTGGCCTTGTCGTTTTCCAGCGGCATGATTTCCGCTTCGACAAAGGCCGCGACCTGTTGACGCAGGCTTTCGATTTCCGGGCTCAGGGAAAAATCCATGGTCGTTCCTTAATACTGTTTCAAGGGTTTCCTACGCTTCAGACCGTATTGGCTGCCGCGCCGCGTGTGCGTATCAAAGGGTATTGCAAAGATGACCGCCGTCCACGGCGATGATGGCACCGCTCATGTAGGACGAAGTATCAGAGGCCAACAACAACAGCGGGCCCACCAGTTCGTCGATCTGACCGAGACGACGGTAAGGGATGCGCTTGAGCATCTTTTCCGCCTGCGGGCTGTTGAAGAAATCCGCGTTGATGTCGGTTTCCACATAGCCGGGACAGATGGCGTTGCAGCGGATGTTGTAACGGGCGCAGTCTAGCGCCAGGGATTTGGTGAACTGTACGACAGCAGCCTTGGACGCGGTGTACGGGGCCACCCGGCCACCCACTCGCAGGCCGAGGATGGAGGCAATATTGACGATGCTGCCGGGGCGGCCATCGCGCTTCCATTGCTGGATAGCGAATTTGGAGACGGCCCAGACGCCTTTCAGGTTGGTATCCACCACCCGGTCCCATTCCTCTTCAGGGATGTTTTCGGTGGGGCCTTCCTGGGAAATACCCGCGTTGTTCACCACCACGTCCAGCGGTGGCATGTCGGCAAAGGCCGCTTCCACGCTGGCGTGATCACTCACATCCATGGGTACCACGATGGCTTCCCGGCCCAAGTCGCGCACGGCCTTGGCGGTGTCTTCCAGTTTTTCCACGCGGCGGGCGGCCAGCACCACATCCGCGCCTTCTTCGGCCAGCGCAGTGGCAAAGTGGGCACCAAAGCCGCTGGAGGCACCGGTGATCAGAATACGCTTACCGGCAACACTGAATCGCTGAGTCATAAGGCTCTCCTTCTAGATGGGGAGAACCTACCCAGCAGGGGGCCTGTAAACAAGGACGAAAACGCTCAGCGTGCTGATGCCAGCAGCAAGGACAGGGCGTGGCGGCTATCCGGGGTGGCGCCGGGCAACGCCAGGGCCTGTGCTGCGGGCAGCCAGTCGATGGCCACCACCTCATCGCTCAGGGACACCGCATCCGGACAGGCCCGCACCGAGGCCAGGGCGCCCCACACCCGGTGATGAGGATTGGCAAACCAGAACCATTGCCAGCGGGAGAACTGACGGCTCAACCCCAGCTCTTCATACAGCTCCCGACTCAGCCCCTGAGCCACCGTCTCATCCGGGCGCATGACCCCACCGGCGGCCAGGTCCCAACCCCCCGGGTAGAAATGCTTGTGGTCTGCCCGCTTCTGCACGCACACCCGCCCGGCCAGATCCTGCACCACCACATAGGAGGCACGGTGGATCAACCGCTGGCGCTGCATACGCCCACGCTGGCAACTGCCGCGAGGGTGATTATGCCGGGAGACAAGTAGGACGGGTTCAGAATCCACGCGCATTGTGTTTTCATGCTTTTTCAAAACTGAACTCTACCCGATTAGGATGAAAGAAGGTCAACATGTTCGAGAACATCAAATTCCAATTTGAAACCTTTGATTGGGGAGGGGTTTCTGGGGTCTCCGACCTCCTTATGGTCATATTGACTATCGTACTTCTGATCGGGCTTCGACAAGGCTCTCACAATATTCGTGAAGCCTCTCTGTCTCGTGACGCCGATATTCTTCGCTGGGCCATGGCTGAGATGGATACACTCAAACCTCTCATTCGTATCATCACTGACGCCCACCAAAACCAGCCGTATAACAAAAAAAGCGCCAATGAACACTGGAAAAAGGAGGAACGTGAAGCAGCACAGCAGGTCAGCGTCAAGCTACAACGTATTGGTTACATGGCATGGAATAACCTAATTTCAAGAAACCACTTCATGAATATATGGGGCCCTATGTACCTCTGCTGCTGGTACGCACTGGAACCTTGGGTTCTTGAAAAACGCCACCAACTGGATGAGCCTGAGCGAATAGAGGACGGCGCATTTTCCAGGCATTTCTTTGAAATTTACGCCTTGTATTGTGAAGCTTGGTTACCACTGGGCCTAGTTAACAATGAACGATCACGTTTCGGCCTCACCAAGATAGATTCCATTGAACAGCACAGAAAGCGGAATCGCAAAGCGTTGAAGCAGAAAACAGGGGGATACTACGGCTGGAAATGACTGGGCGGGTGGCCGGTCCATTTGCGGAAGGCGCGGGCGAAGTTGCTGGGGTCGGCATACCCCAGGCGGTTAGCCACCTGTTGCACGGTGATGTTGGCCTGCAGGTAGGCCATGGCCTTGGTCATGCGCACTTCTTCCAGCAAGGAGCGATAACTCACACCCAACGCATTAAGGTAACGACGCAAGGTCCGCGAGGTCACATGAAAGTTGCCGGCCAGCTGTTCCAGGCTGGGCAGCATGCCTTCCGCCTGCATCAGGCGTGCGCGCACCCGGCTGGCCCAATCCTGATCCGCCTCGAGGCGCTGTAATTCTTCCTCGCATTTCTGCGCGGCCATGTGCCGGGAAGCTGGATCAGACAAGGTGAAGGGTTCGCTGAGCAAGGAATGCGGCAAGCGCAGGGCCGCCACCTCAGCGCCAAACTCAACCGGCATTTGCAGCAGCTCGCGGTAGCGCTCGGCATGCGCTGGCGGCGCGTAGGGCAGCTCCAGCACGGCGCCACGGAAACGCTCGCCCAGCAGGTAGCGGATACCACCCACCACCGCAGCCACCACTACTTCCAGGTAGGTTTCGCGAATATCACCCAGCGGCACACTTTCCAGCAGGCAGAAACGCACCCCTTCCGTGGACGGCTCAATACGCGGTACGCACAGCCGGGTACGGGTGCGGAAATAACGCTCCAGCAAGCGCAGGGCATCGCCGAGATCCGCACTGCTGATCGCCGCATAGCCCAACAGACCGTGGGCGGTCAGCGTCAATTGCTGCCCCAGGGCCAAGCCCAGCGCCGGATTGCCGGTCATCTCCCGGGCCCCGACCATCACCCGGCGGAACTGCTCGAAACGCAGCGCGGGCTCCGGGTTATAGACTTCCTCTTCCGTTAGCTCCACCTGGCGCAGCAAACGCCGGGTGTCCACGCCCACTTCACTGATCAATTCGACCAGATTGCGGACGTAGTTCACCGGCACCGGCGAACGGCCAGTGCCCGGATCAAGCTGGATAAAGCGGTCACGGTTCATGGGTCCATCATACGCTACTTTTTCACCTGTCCGAAAATGACCGGAAAGTGTCCAGCCTTGCACTTCGCCGTTTGCTCGCTCTCTTCGACAATGCCTGCCTCGGAATTTCCCGGCTGCATTCAGCCCGCACAACCCAAGGACAGCCCCATGACGACGGACTCACCCGCTTACAGCCGCCAGTTTGGCGCTGACGACGCTCGCGCCATTCGCGATGCGGTGAAAAAGGATCTTGGCCCCGCGGCATTCAAATCCCGCCCCCTGCGCGCGCTGTGGTTTATCCCCATGACCGCCATCATCGTCGGCAGCATCACCAGCATTCTGGCCTTTGACCTGCCCTGGTGGGGTAACCTGCTGCTCAGCCTGCTGGCGGGCCACACCCTCGCCTGCCAGGCCCTGCTGGCCCACGAAGTGCTGCACGGCGCCCTGGGCATGAGCCGCCGCATGCAGGATGTACTGGGCTGGATGGGCTTTGGCCCGGCGCTGGTGCCACCGGAGTTCTGGCGCCGCTGGCACAATGTGGCTCACCACGCCCATACCAATCTGGGCGACAAGGACCCGGACTCTTTCGGCACCATGCACCGCTACGAGAAACACCCGAAGACGGCCAACTTCACCAAGCTGGCCCCCGGTGGCGGCACCTGGTACAGCTACCTGTTCCTGTTCTATTCCTTCATGTTTCATGCCCAGCTGGTACTGCGCCTGCAGACCCGCAAGCGTGAAGAGTTCAAGGGCTTCGACCGTAAAAAGGCCATCCGCCAGTCCTACCTGTGCATGGCCGCCTGGATCACCCTGGCCATCGTGTCCGGCCCGCTGGCCATCTTCACCGTGTTGATTCCGATGATGATGATCAACTTCATCGGCCAGGGTTATATCCTCACCAACCACATGCTGCGCCCACAGATGGACAACAATCACCCGGTGGACAATTCCATGAGCGTGCGCGCCTGGCGCTGGATTGATCCGCTGCATTTCCACTTCAGCCACCACGTGGAGCACCACCTGTTCCCGAAAATGGGTTCGGATCAGGCCCCGAAAGTGCGCGCCTGGCTGGAACAGGAAATGCCGGAACGCTATGTGGCGCCCAGCCATGTGAAAGCAGTGGCCATGCTGTACAAGACGCCGCGGGTGTACAAAGACGCGAACACGCTGATTGATCCGCTAAACCCGGAAAGAACCGTGGATGTGATGGAGCTGCAGGGACAGCTTGGGTAACGGGCTGAAGAAAATGGGAGAATCGTGGGCGGAAATTTTCGGCAGAAAATTTCCGCCTTTTAGCTTTCTGAGAGAGCGTCGCTGTTAGCGTAGGCACGCAGTATTTTTACCACCTCTACCTTGTAGTGCTTGTACCAGCCAGTCTTTCCTAGTTGCTGTGCTACCTTATGCTCCGCCTGCTGCTTCCAGGCTTTAATGTCCGCCTCATCCTGCCAATACGACACAGCAATTTCCTGATCACCTTGCGTCGCACTGATGAAATCAGTGCAACCAAATCCTGCCATGGCCAGATCACGTAATTTTTCAGCCATGTCACCGTAACGTTCGTCCTGATCACCAACCGTGGCGGTGAAGATCACAGCGTACATACTCCATCCCTGTGTGTTCTTTTTCCTTATTTTGTAGGTCGCATTAGGCCGAAGGCCGTAATTCGACACTCACGCCGTCCTGCCCCCGGCCGAAGGTCGCAGGGCAAACGATCAGATACCCGCGATTTCGTCCTCTGTCAGTACCCGATATTCTCCCGGCGACAGATCCGCATCCAGTACGATTTCGCCGATCTGCTCCCGATGCAACCCCACCACCTTATTGCCGCGGGCAGCCAGCATGCGTTTAACCTGATGGTAGCGCCCTTCCGTGATAGTCAGCACCAAGGTGTGTGCATTCACCCGCTCAGCCCGGGCCGGCAAGGTCGGGCTGTCCTCGCCGCGTAGCAGGATTCCCTCACGCAAGGCCTGCAAATCCTCGTCACTGACCGGGTCTGCACAGGTCACCCGATAGCACTTGCCACAGGCATGGTTCGGGGACGTGAGGCGGTGAGACCACTGCCCGTCGGAAGTGAGCAGCACCAGCCCGGTGGTATCCCGGTCCAGCCGGCCGGCCGGGTGTACCTGGGTGCGCAACTCAGGCGGCAACAGGTCCAATACCGTGCGGTGCTCAGGATCATCCGTGGAGCAGACCACATCAACGGGTTTGTACAGCATCAGGTAACGATGGCCGGGAAGCTGCACGACTTCACCATGCAACATCACCACCTGATCCGGGCGCAACTGCAGGTTGGCTTTGGGTTTTGCTTCATCAGCGACCGTTACCGCCCCCCCGCTGATCAGCTTTTTCGCCTCCTTGCGGGTAAGGCCGGCACTGTGGGCAAGAAAATAGTCCAGACGCATAGGCAAAACCGTTACCAGAGAAACCGTCATGATAACCGACATAAGGTGTCTGGAGTGCACACCCATCACTGGTATCATAGCGACCCGATTTCACCCCCAGCGTTACCGGAGCCCCATGAGCAAACTCAATCCCCGCCAGCAGGAAGCCGTGAACTACGCCGACGGCCCCCTGCTGGTACTGGCCGGTGCGGGCTCCGGCAAAACCAGCGTGATCACCCGCAAGATCGCCTGGCTAATTCAGGAGCGGGGTATTCCGGCCCGCCATATCGCGGCGGTAACCTTTACCAACAAGGCCTCCCGGGAAATGAAGGAGCGGGTGCAACAGCTGGTCAGCCGCGACCTGACCCGGGGGCTGATTGTCTCCACCTTCCATAACCTGGGCCTGCGCATCCTCAAATCCGAATTGAAAGCCTGCGGCCTGCGCA
>NZ_LWFX01000915.1:0-6527 GCF_001635175.1 Alcanivorax sp. HI0083
TACCCCAGACTCTTGGGTGTCAACCAGACACCTTCTGCGCTGACGGTCTGGGTGTCCCCGTGCCAGATGCCGCCCTCTACAAAAATTTTCCGCCCTTCCTGGCCGGTAATGTGCGCCCGACATTCAATCGGCGCTTCTATGGGTGTCGCTGCCAGATAACGGATATTCAACGTACCGGTGACGCCCAAACGAAACGCGGCATGCAGCGCACGGGAGAGCCCTGCATCCAGCAGCCAGGCGATCACCCCGCCATGCACCCGTCCCGGCGGCCCCTGATACTGAAGCCCCAGGCTGACTTCTCCACGGATACCATCCTGATCTTCCTGCACCCACTGCACCTGGGGAGCAATCGGGTTGGACAGGCCGCCCACCGGGTCGTAGTCCATCATGTGATAGATATCGTCTGCGGTGGCTTTACCGGTAAACAGTTTTCGATTCGCTTCACGGGTATCACGACGCTCCGGTGTGCCCACCGTCTCTACCATGGCTTCCAGTTGCTCTACCCAGGCAGCCAGGGTTGCTTCATCCGCTTCTGCGCGAATCAACCGCTCCGCCAGTAATTGCATGGCCGCACTGATACGGCGGCGCTGTGCAAAATCACTGGGCACAGGCTCGGTTTTGTAGGCCTTTTGCAGCTCAAAAGGGCCGAAGATTTTTTCAGACACAGATCACCAATGAATAATTAATCACGAAGAAATTCAAACAATCGTTTGATTCTGAGGGGAGAGGCTCTGCAGCTCAAGCTCATAAAAGGACATAAAAAAGGCGGAAATGGCCACCCCATTTCCGCCTTTTTCAGTTTCCAGCTGTCAACTGTCCACTATCAACTATCCACTGCTTTTAACCCACCCATTTGCGGGCGTTGGCAAACATCCGCAACCAGGGACCATTCTCGTGACCACGCCAGTCGTCCGGAATCCAGCTGTTCTGCAGCACCCGGAACACCCGCTCCGGGTGCGGCATCATGATGGTGACGCGCCCGTCAGTGGTGGTAAAGCCGGTTACCCCCTGCGGAGAACCATTAGGGTTGGCCGGGTACTGTTCGGCCGGGTTACCCAGGCCGTCCACATAGCGCAGGCTCACCAGGCGTTGCTCGATATTGCGATTCAGGGCGTCATCCGCCAGCTCCACACGGCCTTCCCCATGAGCCACGGCAATCGGAATGCGCGTGCCAGCCATGTCTTTCAACAAGATGGACGGGGAATCCTGCACTTCCACCAGAGAAGTACGCGCCTCGAACTGCTCAGACAGGTTACGCACAAAACGCGGCCAGTGTTCCGCCCCGGGAATCAGGTCTTTCAAATGCGACAGCATCTGGCAGCCGTTACAGACCCCCAGCGCAAAGGTGTCTTCACGGAAGAAGAAACGGTTAAACGCTTCGCGCATTGCGTCGTTATAGAGCACGGTCTTGGCCCAGCCACCGCCGGCACCCAGCACGTCCCCGTAGGAGAAACCGCCACAGGCCACCAGCCCCTTGAAGTCATCCAGCTTCACACGGCCTTCGAGCAAATCACTCATGTGCACATCAACGGCGGAGAAGCCGACGCGATCAAACGCCGCCGCCATTTCTGTCTGACCATTAACGCCCTGCTCGCGCAGGATGGCCATTTGCGGTTTGTTGCCAGTATTGATGAACGGCGCCGCCGGGTTTTCCGTCATATCAAAGGTCAGCCGCACATTCAGGCCCGGACCATTGCTGTGCGGAATCGCATCAAATTCCTGACGGGCACAATCCGGGTTATCCCGCAGGGACTGCACCTGATAACTGGTTTCCGCCCAGATACGCTGCAATTCACGGCGCGGGGTTTCCAGCAAAATCCCCCCCCCCAAACGCAGGCGAATCACATCGTCGCCATCCGGTTGTCCCAAACGGTGAACACACTGCCCGAGACCCGCCTCGGCATAACGGGCAACCACTTCTTCCGCGTGGGATTTTTCCACCTGCAACACCGCGCCCAGCTCTTCGGTAAACAGCGCCGCCACGGCTTCCGGGGTATCGCCGGCCAGGGGATCCAGGGAAATATCCAGCCCCGTGCGGGCAGCAAAGGCCATTTCCACCAGGCTGGTAAACAGACCGCCGTCGGAGCGGTCGTGATAGGCCAACAGTTTGCGTTCGGCCAGCAACTGCTGGGTCACCTCGAAGAAAGCGATCAGGTCTTTGGCATCGTCCAGGTCCGGCGCGATATCACCGACCTTGCCGTACACCTGCGCCAGGGCGGAGCCGGCCATGCGGTTCTGACCACGGCCCAGGTCCAGCAGCAGCAGTTCGCTGTCCACACCGGTTTTCAGCTCCGGGGTCACCGTCAGGTCGATGTCGGTCACCGTGGAAAAGGCAGAAATCACCAGCGACATGGGTGCGGTGACGCTTTTATCGATGCCCTTGTCGTTCCAGACCGTGCGCATGGACAACGAATCCTTGCCCACCGGAATGGCGATACCCAACTTCGGACACAGGTCCATGCCCACCGCTTTCACCGCATCGAACAAAGCCTGATCTTCACCCGGGTGACCCGCTGCCGCCATCCAGTTGGCCGACATGCTGATCTGGCCCAGATCGCCCAGATGGGCGCCGGCAATATTGGTGATGGACTCGGCCACCGCCATCCGCCCGGACGCCGCTGCGTCCACCAGAGCCACCGGGGTACGCTCCCCCATGGCCATGGCTTCGCCTGTGGTTTTGTTGTCTGCGTTGGGATTAAAGCCGGTAGCGGTCACAGCACAATCAGCCACCGGCACCTGCCAGGGGCCAACCATCTGGTCCCGGTGCACCAGCCCGGTAATGGAGCGGTCGCCGATGGTAATCAGGAAGCTCTTGGAGGCCACGGACGGCAGGCGCATCACCCGCTCACCGGCTTCTTTCAGGTCGATATCTTCAGTGGTGAACGCCTGACGCACAAAATCTTCGCGCTCGAAACTGCGCAGCATTTTCGGCGGTTTGCCGAACAGCAGGTCCATGGGCAGATCCACCGGCGCCTTGCCGAAATGCTCATCGCTCACGGTCAGGTGCTCGGCATCGGTGGCTTCGCCCAGCACAGCGTAGGGAGTGCGCTCACGCTGACAGATGGCGTCGAAGTCCGGCAAATCGTCTGGCATCACGGCCAGCACATAACGCTCCTGGGCTTCATTACACCAGATTTCCACCGGGCTCATGCCGGGCTCGGAACTGGGCACTTTGCGCAGCTCCAGCTGGGCGCCCATATCATGATCGTGGACCAGCTCCGGCAAGGCGTTGGACAAACCGCCAGCGCCCACATCGTGAATGGATACAATCGGGTTATCGTCCCCGCGGGCCCAGCAGCGATCAATCACTTCCTGTACCCGACGCTCAATTTCCGGGTTCTCGCGCTGCACTGAAGCAAAATCCAGCGCTTCCGCAGACTGGCCGGAGGCCATGGAACTGGCCGCCCCGCCGCCCAGCCCGATCAGCATGGCCGGGCCACCCAACACAATAATCTTGGCGCCGGCGGGAATCGGGTTCTTCTCCACATGACCATCACGGATGTTGCCCAGGCCACCGGCGATCATGATCGGCTTGTGGTAACCGCGCATCTCATCACCGTTCACACCTGGTGCGTTAATTTCCAGGGTACGGAAGTAACCACACAGATTGGGACGACCAAATTCGTTATTGAATGCAGCAGCGCCAATCGGCCCCTCGATCATGATGTCCAGTGCAGAGGCAATGCGCCCGGGTTTACCGTAGGGCTGCTCCCAGGGCTGGCCAAAACCGGGGATATTCAGATTGGATACGGAAAAGCCGTTCAACCCGGCCTTGGGCTTGGAGCCACGGCCGGTGGCACCTTCGTCACGGATTTCACCACCGGAACCGGTGGCCGCCCCCGGATGCGGCGCAATCGCCGTAGGGTGGTTATGGGTTTCCACCTTCATCAGCATATGCACCGGTTCGTTCACGAACTGGTACTGCTGACTGCCCGGCGCAGGGAAAAAGCGATCAGCCACCGGACCGGCCACTACCGACGAGTTATCGCTGTAAGCGCTTAGCACCCCTTCCGGCGCATGCTTGTAGGTATTGCGGATCATCCCGAACAGGCTCAGATCCTGTTCTTCGCCGTCAATCGTCCAGTCCGCATTGAAAATCTTGTGGCGGCAGTGCTCGGAGTTGGCCTGGGCAAACATCATCAATTCTGCGTCTGAGGGGTTACGTCCGAGCGCAGTGAACTGTTCCACCAGGTATTCAATCTCATCCGCCGCCAACGCCAGGCCCAGCTCTCCATTGGCCGCTTCCAGCGCCCCACGGCCACCGCCGAGAATATCCACGGTGGTCAATTCCCGGGGCTGGTGATGGGTAAACAAGGCTTCGGCATCGTCCAGCTCTGCCAGCACCACTTCGACCATCCGGTCGTGCAGGGCGGCGGCCAGAGCGTCGCGGTCACCGTCTGCGTCCAGGCGATATTCAATACCGCGCTCAATCCGCTCTACCTGGGTCAACCCGGCGTTGTGGCAAATATCCGTGGCCTTGGACGACCAGGGGGAAATCGTGCCCGGGCGGGGCACAACCACGAAACGCTGCCCCTCAACCTGGGCCTCTTCGACACTGGGGCCATACTGAAGCAAGCCTTCCAGTATCTGCTGCTGCGCAGCATCCAGTGGCGCAGACAACTCCACAAAATGCACATAGCGCGCCGACAGGGCCGATACGCCATTCAGGGACTCAAGCAGTTTTTCCTTACGAAATGCGGACAGGGCCGGGCTTCCGGAGAGGATCAGCATAGTGCGCCTTATATGATTACCAATAGGGATTGAGGGGTGCCAGTTATTCAGGTCGGCAATGATACGGGATTTGCTCGTCGCTCGCAGCCTCTCAAGCCGCCGATTTACTCCGCAATTTGCGCCCGGAACAGGCCGGCTCACCCTGTCATCAGGCAGCAGCAAAACACCTACGAATGACGCCTGATACGCAATTTAATGCTCTTTTCCTGACTTTTAAAAATTGTGCAAAAAAGGAGCAATTGTTCGACAAAGCTTTACAGAACAGCCATTTGCCGATGATAGAGTTGCGCCGCAATTTCGTGATATAGATCACAAGTAAGGAACAATAGCGAAGGCATAGGGCCTTTCACCGGTCGGCGGTAAGCAGTATCGACCTGTCTGGACAACCTGACAGAGGTACCACCAAGTGACGGTATTCTTTCGACACAGCAAGCATTTGCTCGCCTCGCTGGCACTGTTCAGCGTACTGGGGCTAATGCTGGCCATGCGTCCCACCCCCTCCGCCATGGAGCGCGTTATCGCCCGTGGGGAGCTGGTGGTGCTAACCCGCCCGTCCAACACGACCTATTACGAAGATCAGCACGGTTTCACCGGCATGGAATACGAACTCGCCAAAGGGTTCGCTGACAGCCTGGGGGTAGAACTGCGCATCCTCGAATCCGACGATCTCTCCTACATCCGCTATGCTATCCGCAAGGGCACGGCAGACATTGCCGCCGCTGGCCTGGTCGCCACCACAGAGCGCAGCGAAAGCCTGCGCTTCAGCACTCGCTACCAAAATATCGATACCCTGCTGGTACGCCGCCTGAGCAGCCCACGAATTACCGACCTGAGCGAGCTGAACGACCAGAAGGTGGCAGTAAGCGCCGGCTCCAGCCACGCCGAGCTGCTGATCAAGGCACAGCTGGACAATCCCGAGCTGGCATTCCAGGAAGTGGAAAACGCCACCCCCGAGCAACTGCTGGCGCTGGTGGAAGACGGTCAGGTCGACTACACCCTGATCAATTCCAACAGTTACGCCCTGCAACGTGCGCTCTGGCCTGACCTGATTGCCGATTACACCGTGGCCACCGATATGCCGCTGGCCTGGGCCTTTAATCCGAAAGATGACAAAAGCCTGTATATGGCCGCGCAGCGCTACCTGACCCAAGCCAAGGCGGACGGCACTACCGCCAAGCTGGAAGACCGCTTTTACGGGCATGTGGAACAGTTCAACCTGTACGCGGCACGCAGCTTTATGCGCCACCTGGACGACCGCCTGCCGCTTTATGAAGGGCTGTTCAAGGAAGCCGAAGACAACAGCGGCTTTGACTGGCGCCTGCTGGCTGCCCTCGCCTACCAGGAATCCCTGTGGGACCCCCAGGCCATCTCCCCCACCGGGGTCAAGGGCCTGATGATGCTCACCAACGATACCGCTCGCCAGATGGGTATCAGTGATCGCACCGATCCGTCACAGAGCATCAGCGCCGGCGCCGCCTACCTGCGACGCACCCATGCGCGGATTCCCGACCGCATTCCCGAGCCAAGCCGCACCTGGATGGCGCTGGCCGCCTACAACGTGGGCTTTGGCCACCTGGAAGATGCCCGCGTGCTGACCCAGCGCCAGGGCGGCGACCCGGACAACTGGCAGGACGTGAAACAGCGCCTGCCGCTGCTGGCCAAGCCGGCCTATGCAGACCAGCTTCGCTACGGCAACGCCCGGGGCGGCCAGGCGGTGGTGTACGTCCGTCATATTCGCCGCTACTACGATCTGCTGGTGTGGGCGGAAAATTCCCGCCGCCGCGATGGCACGCTCA